>NZ_JBSGIW010000126.1:0-16321 GCF_053605265.1 Streptomyces sp. NPDC003943
CTGCCTACACCATCATTAGAACAATAATAACGTCGGGCCCCAAGCGTGGGGGTTGGCGCCCTTCGCTTTAGGGGTAGCTTGGGTTTATGTATTTTGGTCTGGGCCGTGCCATGTGATCACTGGATCATTTATGCGCGTAGGAAGACTCTCCAGGATAATTGGTCCGGGGTATCGCGCTGCTACGCCTGGCATGAACATTTCTTCACCGGCGAGATACCTTTTTAGCCATTCGCCGAACGTCATGTCGTGGGCGTAGAAATCGGGAGCGTCGCGGCCCCAGGTCAGGATGATGTTTCGATCACCGTAGGGGCCGAGGAAGGCGTATTCCCCACGGTCGGTGCTGGCGATCGGGATCATGCCGAGCCGTCCGCCGAACTGAGGTCCCACGTTTTCGAAGCCGGGACAGGCCATGCCCGGATCCCAGGAGATGGCGCCGAACGACCTTACGACCCGGGAGATCCAGCTTCCAAGTGGACGGAACTCGTTCGCTGGATGGTCGAGGTATAGGTGATGGTTCAGCTGAACGGGTGCATAGGCGTCCAGGATGGCCTTGTAGTCCTCTGGGAAGGCGCGACCGAGTTCGCTCTCGAGAGCGGTCCATCCGTCACTGTTACGGAACATGTTTCGAGGGGCTCCGAGTACGCCTGAGAGCCTGTCTGCATGTTCTGACATTCTTAGATCCTCGGGCAGTCCGGGCTGCCGGTCGTCTGGCCGCCAGTGGGTTTGTTGTGCACTGTGCATTCCTTCACGTGTCCAGAGCCGACTACGGAATACCGGTACTTGAGCTCCGTAGGGATGCCGGATCCCTGATTCCCGTATATCACGTCTATTGACAGCGTGACCCTGTTTTTGTCCTTTAGTGCGTCGCGGATCTCTGCTTCGATTCCCTGGCTCAGGTATGGGGTATTCACGTGATCGTACTCTGCGACGAGGTTCCGCAAATCGGTACCGGATCCTCCTGCTGCTTTAGGGGCGAGGTGGCCATTGTGGGGGGTTTGGCCCTGGTTTCTGATTTCTTGCATGCCCGGAGGCTTCTTCGATCCTGCGTCTGTTCCGGGGCCCGGCTTGCCGACCACCGTGAGGTCGTCATAGTTGACGACTCCGTAGATACCGGTAGCCCGGCATTCATCCTGGCCTGTGGTGGAGTCAAGGTAGCGCTCGCGAGGAAGGTAGGTGAGGTGGCCGTTCGCGCTGCGGCCAACTCCGTCGTCGCACTTGTTGTCCGTACGCCCACGCCATGTGCGGTGACCCCCTCGACTGTCGTGCTCGAGCCGTGGATCGGTCGCCCCGCCCACAGTAGGCGCGAACATCAGAATGCCGAGAGCGTCGAGGAGGGCCTGACTCGATACCACGACTGTCGTGGCGGCGGCGGTTGCTGCGGTGCCGGCGAGTGCGGTGATGGCCGCGATCGGGGCGCCGAGGTCGGGTGCGGGGAACGGGTGAGGCCCGGTGCGGATGTTCGGCGGGGGCGGCGGGGCCGGCGGCGCGACCGGGTGCGGACGCTTGCGCCCGGGGCCACTGGGGCCGCTGGGTCCGTGTGGGGGGCGGGGCCGGTTCCGCGGCGGGGTCCAATCATCGCCGCCTCCGCCGCCTCCGCCGCCTCCGCCGCCAGAGGAGCATGGCCAGCAGCCGACAGTGTCTTCCGTCTCCCACTCGTGGCTGTGGTAGTACGAAGTCACCTGACCGTCGTCATAGGGGAAGAGCGAATCAATCCAGGGCATATCCCACTTGATGATTTGGGCATGTCCGGTGGGGTCGGTGCTGTTGAGGGGGCTTGCGTTGGCGTAGGTGTAGCGGTTGGCCTGGACTGTGGGGTTGGGGTCGAGTTGCCAGGTGTCGCGGCTGGTGAAGCTGCCGGTGCCGGGCTGGTACCAGCGGGCGGCCATGTTGACTTCGCCGGTGCTGGTGTCGGTCCAGCCGGACTGGTAGCCGAGGTTGGGGCTGGTGCCGTTGCTCGCGGTGACCTTGCCGAAGGCGTCGTAGGCCTTGGAGGAGGCGACGGTGGTGCCGTCGGGGGTGAGGCTGGCGACCAGGTCGGTGTGCTGGTCGGTAACGGCTAGACGGGCCGAGCCGGGGGTGCCGGTGGTGGCGCTGGCGAGCAGCGTTCCGCCGGGGGTGCGGCTGTAGGTGGAGGTGGTGTCCTGGACGAGGTCGTTGGAGCCGCCGTCGTAGGTGAAGGCGGTTCCGTTGTGGGTCATGACCCGGTCGAGGGAGTCGTAGGTGAAGGTGCTGGTGCCGTTGGTGACGGCACGTCCGAAGGCGTCGGACTTGATCTGGCGGGTGGTGCCGCCTTCGGTGATGGCCTGCAGTGTGCCGCGGGCGCTGTAGTCGAAGGTCTGGGCGCCCCATACCGTCAGGCGGTTGCGGGAGTCGTAGGTGCCGGTGGTGTCGCCCTTCCTGGTGAGGTTGCCGGCTTTGTCCCACTCGAACGGCGTTGTGGTGGCGCCGGTGGTTTCGGAGGTCATCCGGCCGGCGAGGTCGTACGTGTACGTCTCGGCGGCGGCCCCGGCGGTGCCGGTGGTGGTCTTCTTCACCAGGCGGTCGTCGAGGTCGTACTCGTAGGCCGTACCGGCGATCCCGGTTCCGGTGGCGGTGTTCTTGAGGCTGTCGTCCGCGAGGCGCCCGAGGGCGTCGTAGGTGTAGGAGCGCTTGGCTCCGATCGTCCACGTGCCGCCGGTGGCGGGGCGGGCGTACTCGTCGGCGGTCGGCCGTCCGGCCGCGTCGTAGTAGTTGCGCACCTGCGTGCCGGTGAGCGGGTCGGTCGTGGTGTTGAGGCGGCCGGCCTGGTCGTAGGTGAAGCCGGTGGTGCCTGCGGTGTCGGTGCGGGCGGCCATCTGGCCGTCCGCGTCGTAGGTGTAGGTCGAGGTGCCGCCGGGACCGTCGGTGGACAGGAGCTGTCCGCGGTCGTTGTAGGCGTAAGTGTTGCCCGCCAGGACCCCGTCACCGGCGACGCCGGTCAGGTGGCCGGCGAGGTCGTAGGACAGGGAGCGGGGCCGGGTGGCCGCCGCGGTGCCGGAGCCGGTCTCAGCGGTGAGACGGCCGAGGCTGTCGTAGGTCTTGTTCCGCTTGACGCTGCCCGGCAGCAGCTCGGTGATGACCTGGCCCGCGGCGTCGTAGACGTTGGTCCAGGTGCGGCTGCTGAGGGCCGGGTGCTGGGTGGTGGAGGGTTCGATGGTGGATTCGGGCAGGCCCCAGGTGTTGAAGGTGTAAAGGGTGGTCTTGCCGCGGCCGTCGGTCAGGCGCGTGCGGTGGCCGGCCGCGTCGTAGCCGAAGGTCGTGGTGATGGAGTCGGTGGCCGTGACGGGTTCGACCTGCTGGGTCAGCCGGCCGAGCGCGTCGTACGTGTAGGTGCGGCGCGCGCCGGTGGCCGAGACGGTTGCAGTGACGTTTCCGTCGTTGTCGTACTCGGTGGCGGCGGTCCGCAGTGCGGTGGTTCCAGTGCCGTAGTCGGTGACGGTGATGGGCTTGCCGAGGACGTCGTAGGCCGCGGTCGTCTTGCGACCGGTGGCGTCCTTGGCCTCAATGGTGCGGCCCAGGCCGTCGTAGGTGTTCTGGGTGACGCCGCCCAGCGGGTCCGTCACGGTCAGGACTTCACCCGCGCTGTTGTAGGACGCCGTGGTGCGGCGGCCGGCGGGTGTGGTCGAGGCGGTTTGGTTGCCCGCGTCGTCCCAGGTGTAGCGGGAGACGAGGTTTTGCAGGGTAGGCCTGCGCTCGACGGTGGTCGCGGTGAGCTTGCGCCCCAGTTCGTCGTAGGTGGATTCCTTACGGGCCCCTGTCGGATCGGTCGCGGACAGTGGCAGGCCGGTCGCGGTCCAGGTGAAGCTGGTGACGCCGCCACCGGACAGCTCCGTGCTGGTGCCGTCCAGGGTCGCCGCGCCGGGGGCCTGGAGCCCCTGGTCGCCGGTTGCCGGATCCGTCTTGCGGACGAGGTTGCCGAGCTGGTCGTAGGCGTAGTACGTCGTACGGCCCAGCGGGTCGGTGCTCGAGATGGTGTTGCCGAGCTTGTCGTAGGCCGAACGCCGCACCGCAGTCGTCGCCGTGGCTGCGCCGGGCGCGGTGTAGTCGGGCAGGGTGACCGTCACGGGCCGACCGAGGAGGTCGGTTTGCGTCTTGGTGACCTGGCCGCGCTCGTCGCGTGACTCGGTGACTTCGCCGAAGGTGTTGTAGCCGGTGAGGGTCTTGGGCGTGACGGCTGTTGCCGCACCGCCGTTCTCCTCGGCCTGCACCTGCGGTGCGGTGGTCTCGACCGGGCGGCCGAGTTCGTCGTAGCGGATGGTGGAGGTGTTGCCCCTGGGGCTGACCTGGGTGAGCGGCATGCCGCGCTGGTCGAAGGTGGCTGAGGAGACGCGGGTGGCGGTGCCGTCGGTGACGGTGACCTTCTTGGGGTTGCCCGCCTGGTCGTACTCGGTGGTCGATGTCAGCTTCTTGCCGAGGCCGTCGATCGACTGCGTCTGCTCGGTGACCCGGTCGGCGCCGTCGTAGGCGGCGGTGGTCACACGGTTCAATCCGTTCGGGTCGAACACGGTCTGGGTTACACGGCCGGTGGAATCCAGGGTGTTGACGGTGGTGCGTCCGCCGCTCGCCGTCTGGGACAGCACGTTGCCCGCGCCGTCGTAGGAGGTCGAGGAGAGGACGATGTCCCGCTTCGTCCCGTCGGCCTGGGTGACAGCCTTGGCCGTCTCGGTTGCCTTGAGCCCGTCGTCGTAGTAGGTGAAGGCCCTCGTGGCGCCCATGGCGTCGGTGGTGGAGGCCAGGCGGCCGGCGGGGTCGTACGCGTTGGAGACGAGCGTCAGGTCGTGGGTCTGCCCGGAGGGATCGCCCGTCCAGTCCTTCAGGACCGATTCGGCGAGCTGGCCCCGCCGGGTGTAGGAGTGGGTGGTGACGTTGCCGGCGGCGTCGGTTTCCCGGGTGACGCGGCCGAGCGGGTCGTGGACGAAGGTCGTCTCGTTGCCGGCTGCGTCGGTGGTGCTGTCGTTGAGGCCGAACGCGTTGTAGTGACGGGTGGTGGTGCGGGTTGCATCACCGCCGGTGGTGTCCTCCGTGGACTCGGTCAGCAGCATGCCGTCCGCGTCGTAGGTGCGGGATATGCGGGCGGTGTGGGTGATGCCGGTGATCTCGTTCTTGACGCCCGGGCCGGTCTCGGTCGAGATCCGGGACATGGCGTTGTACGCATAGGTGGTCGTCACACCGGCCGGGAACGCGTCCGAGCGCTGTGTTTCAGCGATCTTTCGGCCCAGCCCGTCGTAGCTGTAGGTGGTGATCAGACCGGACGGTGACGTGGCCTGGGCGACGTCGCCGTTGGCGGCGTAGGTGTACCGGGTGGTCGCGCCGTCGGTGTCCTTCACCGCTGCCACCAGGCCGGCCGGCGTAGTGCCGCCGCCGACTGCGGGCTCGGTGCCCGTGGTGTACGTCGTGGTCTTGGTGCGGCCGTCGGCCAGGGTGACCGTGTCGGTCAGACCGAGCGCCGTGTACGTGGTGGTGGTGCGGTAGCGGTTGTCCTCCGGTCCGCTGGAACGGCCGTCGCGGACCGCAGTCGGCTTGCCGCCGCGGGGGTCCAGCGGGTCGGCGTCGTTGGTGTAGTAGTCGGTGAACGACGTCCAGCAGGAGTTGGAGTCGCGGCACGTGGTGGTCGATACGGCGTGACCGCGCTCGTCGTGCCCGGTGATGACAGCGTGCCCGTTGGGGTCGGTGATCGTGTGCAGGAAACCGCCGGTGTCGTACGCGTACGTCGTCAGCCCGCCGTCGGCGTCCGTCGTAGCGGTGCGGCGCTGGCCGCGGACCGCGTCGAAGGTGCTGGCGGTCGTCACGCCTGCGGGGTCGGTGACCGTCACCGTGGAGGACAGCGAGGAGCTGCTGGCCTGCACGCGGGCCTGGTAGTGCGTGTTCACCTGGGCGGCGGTCAGGGGCCGGGGGTAGACCGCGACCTCGTCGATGCTGCCGGTGAGATAGGACGGGTGGCCGGGGCTGGCGGGCCAGCCGTAGGAGTAGCCGGCGCCGATGTAAGTGCGCTTGTTGGCCTGGTGGCTGATCGGGCTGGTCACCGCCTGTGCGACCTGGGCGCCGTCCAGGTACAGGGTCTGAGTCCCCGCTCGCACGGTGATGGCGGCGTGATGCCACTGGTCGTCGGTTACCGTGGCGGCCGAGACGTTGGTGGCGTTGGTGTTCGGTGTGTAGTACTGGCCGTGGAGCTTGTTGTCCGTGCCGACGTACAGGACCGGGGTGTAGGTGCTCACGCCCGGGTCGGGCAGAGTGCGTTCCTGGTCGCTGTAGAGGACACCGGGCTTGGCAGTCTTGAACCACAGCTCCACGGACAGGTCCGTGGTGGACATGCCGATGGGAGGCAGTTCGGCGTAGCCGTCACCGTTGAAGGAGGCGGCCGCGCCGTCTCCGGGACCGAACGCGCCGGTCGATCCGAGGGTGACCTTGGTGTAGGTGCCGGCGCCGCCGGTTGCGGCGACCTTGTTGGTCACCTGGGTGCCGGAACTCTCGTCCAGGCGCCAGTAGCCGGAAGGGGCGTCGGCCAGAACGGTGCCCTGGTACTGGGCGCCGTTGCCGGCGACTAGACGGTTGCGGGCCTTGTAGTGGTCGGCGACGGTCTGCGCGTCGAGCTCCTTCGAGTAGAAGGCGGCTTCGTCGAGCTGGCCGTTGAAGTAGCGCACGCCGTTGGCCTGGCCGTCCCAGCCCGCACTGGAGAAGCCGGCGCCGAGGTAGGCGTACGCCATCGTCTCGGGCTTGACCACGCCGGCCTTCGAGCCGACCTTGGCGCCGTCGAGGTACAGCGACTGGCCTGCGGTGCCGCCGGTGATGACGACGTGGTGCCACTTGTTGTCGGTGACGGTGTTGCCGCCCATCACCGGCCAGCCGCTGGTGCCGTCCCACAGGTGGCCGCGCAGCTTGCCCTCGCCGTCGATGAGCAGGCTCGGGTTGTACATGGCGGGCGTGGTGTTGGTGACCTCCACGTTCTGCAGACCGAGGAGGACCGCGCTGGGCTTGTCGGTGCGGAACCACATCTCGACCGACAGCGCCGTGGCCCCGGCCAGGGATTCGGCCGGCACCGCGATGGCGCCCTTGGCGCCGTCGAGGGCCACCGCGCCGTCGTCGCCGTCGTAGAAGGCGCCGACGCCGCCGAGGGTGACGCCGTCGCGGTAGGAGCCGTTGCCGCCGGTGGATATCTCATCGGCCGCGGCCGCGCCGTTGGTGTCACCCAGGCGCCAGTAGTTGACCGGCCCCGTCGCACGGACCGCGTCGGCGTAGGCCTGCGAGCCGGCCGCGTAGCGCGGCGCGGAGATCTTCCAGGTACCGCCGTTGTTGTCCGTCACCTCAGTGGCGCGCTCGGTGTCGGCGTCGTAGAGCGCCGTGTTGGCCACGCGGCCGGACGGCAGGGTGGTCTTCGACAGCTTCGACGCACCGGTTCGGGCCGCGTAGTGCGCGCGGACCGAGCCGGCGTCAAGGGCGCGGTGGTAGACCGCGACCTCGTCCATCGATCCCTTGAAGTAGCGGGTGGCGTTCGCGCCGCCGCCGTCCCAGCTGTCGGAGGTGAAGCCGGCACCCAGGTAGGTGAAGGTCTTCACCGAGTGGGTGACCGGCCCCGTGCGGCTGCCCAGGGCCTGACCGTCCAGGTAGAGCGTCTGGCTGGTGCCGGTGCTCGTGAGGACGGCGTGGTGCCAGGCGTTGTCCGTGACCGGTGCCGTGGAGGCGATCGGGGTCACGTAGCCGTTGGAGACCTCGAAGGCTCCGCGGAGCTTCCCGGCCGCGTCGACGGCGAGGACCGGGTTGTAGTGGCCGGGGCCACCCGCTCCCAGCGCCACGTCCTGGAAGCCCAGCAGCACCCCACCCGGCTTGTCCGTCTTGAACCACATCTCCACCGACAAGACGGTGGAGGAGGCCAGCGTGGTCTGCGGCAGCTCGATGTAGGAGTTGGTGCCGTTGAACGACACCGCCTTGTTGCCGGTGCCGGCCAGTACACCCGGTGCGCCGAGGTCGACGTCGCGGTAGTGGCCGGTGTTCATGCCGGTAGGGGAGACGGCCTCGCTCGGCGCGGCCTCGCCCTCGGCCTCGTTCAGCCGCCAGTAGCCGACCGGGTCGGCGTCCTGGACCATGCTGCGGTACTGGGAACCGCCCGTGTACTCGTACACCGTGCAAGCGGTGGCCGAGGACGGGGGGCACACCTTCGTCAGCAGGTCGCCGGTGTAGGTGTACGACCACACCAGGGCCGGCGCCGACGGCCCGACCGCGTCGGTGGACACGGAGGCGACGTGCTCGCCGCTCCACGCGAAGGCGAGCGAGCGCTGCGAGAGCGCGTCGGTGGCCTTGGACAGTTTGCCCGCCGTGTAGGTCAGGAGCTGCTCTCGCCCGTTGCCGTCCTTGATCTTGGTCAGCAGGCCGGTTGCGTCGAAGGTGAACAGGGACGCGGTGGCGTCCCGCAGAGTCCAGCCCCCGCCGTTCACCGCGGTGAGCTGGCCCATTGACCCTGAGGGGGCACTGTAGGAGCCGTCGCTGTTCTTGCCGAACCGGACCTGGCTGCCGTCAGCGAGGGTGATCACCACGTTGCCGTCGGGCTCGGGCAGCGCCCGCATGTCCCAACGGGTGGCCCATCCGGCACCGAAAGCACTCGTGACCCGGGGGTCCTGCGAGTTGTAGGTGCGTGTGACGGCAAGCTCGGGCCCGACCGCGCTCACGGACGCATCCCGGGCGGAAGTGGCGAAGTTCCCCGAGCGCTCGTCGAAGGACCGCCCGCTGTCGGTACCGCCCAGGTGGGAGGTGATCACCGGCTGCGGTACCTGCATGTTCAGCAGGGAAGGGCCGGGACGGGCGGACTGGTCCTTGCTGTCACTGGCGTACGCGTACCAGGCGTAGGCCTTGCCCCAGCTGAGCCAGCCGGCCGGGACAGTCCAGCTCTGCGACGCCGAGGACGGGCTGGTGCGGCAGTTCTGCTGGGTGTTCTGCCCAGCGACCTCGCACACCTCGAACTGGTAGGTCAGCGCGCCCGGGTACTGGTCACGGTCCGTCGCGGACGCCCACAGCGTCGGCGTGAGCGTGTCCGGGACGGCGCCGCTGGGCGGCGACTCGGCCGTCAGCTGCGGCGGGATGTTGATCGCGTCGACCTGCAGGCCCGCGCCGGGCACACCCTCGTTCACGAACGTGGCCGTGCCGTAGTCGTCCATGGTCCACACCAGCGTGTACCGCGCCGGGACCAGCGGGGCGATCTTCGCGTCCAAGGTGACGGTGTCACCCGGAGGCACATCGCGCGGCATCGGCGTCCAGCGGACCTTGTCCGCTCCGCTGATCGGGTTACCGGCGGCGTCGTAGAGCAGGTAGCGCAGCTTGTAGTTGCTGTTCGCGCCCCACGTCTGCTGGCCCTGGTTGGTGACGGTGACCTTGAAGGTGCCCTCGGTCGTGGCCGTCATGGGCTGCACGAACTGACCCAACTGGTACGTGGCACCATATTTGGTCCACGTCACATCGAGGCTGGGCTTGCCGTTCGGGTAGTTGTCCGAGCCGAACTGCTTCCACGCGTAGGAGTCCGTCGTCGACGCCTTGACGGCCAGGCCGTAGTTCGGCTTGCGGCCGTGCGTCCAGTCGTCGACCAGCTGCCGGCCGGCGCTCTCCAGGTCGATGCCTTCCCACGCCGCGTCGCCGCACGGGTAACTGGTCTGGCCCGCGGGGCGCCAGCCGTGCGTGAAGCTCTTGGAGGCCAGCGCGTCACCCGTGGCCGGGCCTGGCCACGAGGACGTCGAGCCCTCGGACCAGTTCGAGGTGATGGCGTGCACCGTCACCGGGCGGGCCGTGCACGAGTACGACCAGGTGTTGAACAACTGCAGCTTCGCGTTGACGATCCACGCGTTGCTCAGCGAGCTGAGCCCGTCGAACCGCAGGAACGACGCCGCCTTGTTGCCGCCGCCATCGGACGTGCCGACCTTCAGGACGGTGTCGCTGGAGAAGTTCTGGTTGTACGGCGACTGCACGTAGGTTCCGGCGGTCGCACCGCTGCGAGTGACCGACGGGTCGACCTTGACCGGGAAGACCCGCTCGGGCGCCGCAAGCCACTTCTCGTCCAGGTCGACGACCAGCACCTGGCGTCCGTGCTCTCGCACCAGGCTGTAGGTCACACCGGAGGACACAGCACCCTGGTTGGAATGCGCATCCCGATGGGAGTCCTCCATCCAGCCGGCGGGTATCCACGCCTGCTGACGGCCCGCCGCGTCGGTGAACGCGACGCCGCCATGGCCGTCGAGCTTCGCACTCACGCCCGTGAGCGCCAGCGGGAAACGCCACTGCGTGGGCGCATCGGCGCTCTTGAGGATCAGCGACTCCTTCACGGAGTCACTGCCGGCGATCAGCTCCACATCCGCGGCCCGCCGGACCTCCGGATAGATGATGACGCTGCCGGCGACCTTGCCCGCCGCGTGCGCCGCGCCCTCGATCCCATAGGCGACCGAACCGCTGCCATCCACGCCCAACCGGACCAGCGAGGGCTCATCGGCATAGGTGGCGAAGCGCAGCTGCTCCTGCGTGGATCGTGTCTGCCAACCGGCGCTGGACCCCTCCACGCTCCGCGAGACACTCTGCGCGGTACGGGACAGGCCGGTGTCGATGCTCTTCCACGAGCCGTCCGCCGAGCGGAAGTTGACGGGCTCGTTGTAGAAGCGCGTGGTGTACGTACCGTCCTTGTTCAGGAACGTTCGGCCGCGCTCGGTGCGCTTGCCCGCAACCTCACGGCTGGACTTGGCCTCGAACCCCTTCGGCCCCACCGGCGCCGGAGCAGGAACCTTTACGAACGGCACCTTGAGGGGCGCCCCGTTCCCCAGCCGCGCGGGTGCTGCCGAGCCGTCAATCGGCAGTTCCCCGCGCCCCTTCAGAGCACCGGAGCGGCCGCCGCCGGCGGAAGCGTCCGTGGTGCTGCCGGCAGCGCTGTGCCGCCGACCGCGTGCGGATCCCCAACCCTGTTCCGGTCTGTCACCGGCACCCGGGCCGTATCTCGCGGTGTCCCACTTGTTCACCGCCCAGGCGGCCTGTTCTGTACCTGCCAGAACGGCCAATATGAATGCCACCAGTAGAACCAGTGGTCGCGCTGTACGCACGAAAATCCCTTACGTAGATGAATTGGTTCGCGAGGACGCGGCACGGCTGATACCACGCAGGTTTCGGCGGTGAATCCGCTGATGCGCAGGAGTTGGGCCGCCAGAGATCGTCAGAGGTTGTGAATGGCTGAAGCCGAGCAAAGCGCATGAGAGTCGCCCTGCCTGATTCCTTCGCCCTTCCTTCTCTCCCCCCCCGTGACCTCGCGTGATGGATGTTAACCCTGCATGTCGACCAAGATCCTTCCGCCCTGGTGAACCCTCAGCCAGCGGCACGTATGCCATTGACCGCAGGAAAAGTGCCACCCAGGTGGAAGCCCCTACCGGTCAGGCCGGCACCTCGTGACGAGACGTGTGGGACCTGCTGCCGCCGAACCTCCGCTACCCGCTCACCACCAGGGACCGGCTCACCCCCCTGTACACGGTCGGGGACGACGTCGGCATCGGCACGCACGAGCACTCCCTGCTGAGTGTTCCGGTGTGCGACATCCCCGAGCGGGTCATCGACGCTGGCACCCGCGAGGCGCTGGCCGCCTTTCTGCTCTCGTACCCGGCCGTCGCCCAGCACGAGAGTTACGTGACCACCGGCGCCCTCAAGACCCGCCCGCCAAGCAGAAGACCCAGCCGCTCGCGCAGCTGCGCGCCTGGTGGAAGGCGAGCGCGATCCTCACCTCCAAGGTCGCCGCTGACGTCATCAACTCCCTCCTCGAGCACGCCCGCGCCGTGGCCGCCGCCATCCGGGCCCGGGTCGTCGCCGTGGTCGACAAAGCGCTGGCGGCCGCCGACGTCGCCGCGACCGTGTTCGTGATGAACGACGGCGGGCGTTTCCACCGCCGGCACCTGCTCGCCGAAGCCCGCCGCCACCTCGCCCTCGTCCTGGACGAGAAGATCGTGGCCGCCGCCGTCTCCACCCCCTGCCTGGACATCAGCGAGCCGACAACCACGATCGGCCTGCTGCTGGACTACCGCCTCTACACCGCCCGGTGGTCAGGCAGAAGCTGCGCACCACCACCGTCGCTGTGCGGGGCCGGGCGTACGACGTCGTCGCCCACCAGCAGGCGGCGATGCCCGAGCAGCTGCTCGCGCCCGAGCCGGCCGACCCCGAACACGACGACCAGGAGCAGAGGCCCGGCCGCCGAGATGCGCTGGACCTGACGGTGCTGAGGGCCCTGCGGGAATCCCGAACGGATGTGGAACCCTCGATCTCACCGCCGAACGCCTGCGCCACCTCCAGGACGCGTTCGCCGAGGCGGCCGACCGGGCCCCCACCACGGTGAACCGCTACGTTCGCCGCGATGGCGCCGAGCCGCCGCACCCGGTGGGCCCGGACGACCAGCAGGCGCACCGCCCGCAGGAGCCCGGACCGCACCGCGGCCGGGAGGCCGGCCACCGAGTGGACCCGATGGTGCGCACCCGGTGCGGTGGTGCGCACCGACGATGCCCAGCTTCATTACACCGGGTGGAGTCCACCATCCGGGAGTGGACGCCACCGCGCTCGACACCCACTCCACTGGGTGGGGCCGCGTGGCTCTCTACACGAGATCGGGGTTCTGACACAGATCTTGGGGAGCCGTCGCGGAGGGTGATGACGTCGTTCGATTGAGAGGGGTACGACCCCGCTTGTCTGACGCCAATGCTCACCTCGTAGCCTCCGCACATGACTGATGATCCGTTCTAGTGCCGCTGTGTCCTCTGCCATGACTACGGCGAACGGGACGAAGTGGACTATATGGATCAAACGGTCATCGAGCACGTGCAGGAGCACGGATGGCACGTCGTGATGGTTCCCGAAGACGAGATCGGTCCTGGATTCGCCTACACGATCGGCCTCGCGCACACTCACGGCGGACCTGAACTCGCAATGTTCGGGCTCGACGTCCACGTCATGCACCGCATGCTCAACACCCTCGGAGAGGAATCCGCCGCGGGCGAAGCACTGGCGGACGGCCAGAGCCATTCTGATGTTGCCGTCGGGCATCGGGTCACGCTCAGGCAGGTTGATCGCGGTTGGTACCGGACGTTCTTCGGACGGGCCATCGGGTTCTACCGGCGGCCGACTCTCCCCGTGCTGCAAGTCGCGTGGCCTGATGCCGAAGACCGCTTCCACTGGGATGAGCAGGCTAACGAGAGGCATCGCGCGTCACTGCCTCAGTTGTGGCTGCCTCCGAGTGACCATCCTGTCGGGATCTGGACGACTGAACTCTGATCCCGGAGCACCGAGAAGAGGCGATCCAGCACCTGGGCGATGCACCACTGAAGCAAGATCATCTTTCGTAGGAGTTCGAATCCGGCTCGGCCGTAGAGCTGTCTCTTGATCTTCTTGATGCGATTGACGGCGCCCTCGATGCTGCCCGAGCTCCAGTCCAGGGTGAGGCCGGCGGTCACGGCGTCGAGGTCCCGGAACAGTTGGAGCGCGAAGCCGGTGAGCCCGGGTAGCCGGCTGGCATCGACCGCGTCGGTCCAGGCAGGGAGCCTGGAGCCGAGGCGGCTGCTGAGTATCTCGCCGAAATCGCGGACGTGTTCGGCGGCCGTGTCCAGTTCGGGGCAGCGGGCCAGGACCTCCTTCAGGCCGACGCGGTCATCCTCGCTCAGGGCGGCGGGGTGGCGGGTGAGCAAGCCGGGTCACCTGCCGTACCGTCGGCGACCGCGACGGTGCGGCGGACGGAGCTCGGCGCAAGGTGGCGATGTGGGCTCGGACCATGCCGTAGGTGACGGGAGCCTGCTCAGCGACCAGCTCGCCGTGGAGCCGGGTGACGCTGGTGCATCCCTCCGTGAATCGTCGTTCCAGGTAGGGCTTGTAGGGGTCCGGTCTGGTGGGCCGGGGCCGGTTCTCGCGGATGGTGTCCTGCCAATGTGCGGCGTTCGCGTATCGGAGCACGGTGTTGAGGCCCCAGCCCAGGTGCCGGGCGATCGCCCGGCGTGAGTGGCCCTGGGCGAGCATCTCGTGGACCAGGGCGTGTGCGGCCTTCTTACGTTCAGCCCGTCGGTCGACGGGCGCCGCGTCGTTCGGCTGATCGGATGCCGGCGGGGTGTCCTGCGGCAGCATGCCGCCGGGCGTCGGGTTGCGCAGGCAGTCGCGGTGGGCGGCGACGCAAGTCTCCACGGCCCGGTCGAGGCCCTGCCACAGGTGAAACCGGTCAGCGACCTGCACAGCATCGGTGGCGCCGCGCCGTGCGCCCTCGGCGTAGGCGCCCGCCCGGTCCCGGCAGATGATCTCCACGCCAGGGTGGCTGTCCAGCCAGGCCGACCGGTGGCCCGGCTTTACGAGTCGGGAGCACATCGACCACGCGATGATCTTCAACACTGGTCAGTACGGTGGAGTAGGTCTGGCCGCGACGGATCGCGAAGTCATCCACCCTCAGCACCCGCGGAGTAGTGAACCGCGGATCGGGCAGTGCCATGACGCTGCGTGACAAGGTTATCCGTCCCGCACCGAAGCCCAGCTGGGCGGCCAGCCGAGCGCCTGCCCGCCCCGCCAAGGCGAGCCCTACCCGTTCCAGGGCACGGTTGAGCCGCGTGGTGAACCGCGAGTGCGGGACAGCCAGCCGGGGAAACGGCTCGGCGAACGTCCGGGGTGGGCAGTCCGCCGACCCGCAGATGAAGCGCCGGACCGTCAGCCGGATCACAAAGCCCTGCTCAGCGAGCGGAAGGTCCTTCAACCTGCGCTGGTAACGGTCGTGGACTCGGTCCGAGAAGCGGCCGCATGCCGGACACGCTGCCGCGGCCGCGCTGCCTCTCGCCATCACCTCGACCGCGCCAAACGCGGCCGTAACCGCCTCAACCCCCACATCGTCGATCCCGTCGAATACCAGCGAGTCCCAAAGCCATGCATCGGTCTGCATGACCAGCACCATCACCGTTCACCACTGGACAAAGCAGCGAGCGGAATGTATCTGAGGGAGCGTCACTTCTGGTTGTCAGACGCTTAGGCGTACGCCGTCTCGCACGAGCCAGACTCCTCGCAATCGAACATCGAGGTAACGCTCCGCGACCGCTCCCCAAGATCTGCGCCGGAACCCCGTTCTAATCGACAGAGCCAACAATGAAACCTGCGTCCTCCGACGCCCTCGACCGCGTCATCACCCTTCAACGAGCGGTCCCCGCCGCCTGACCCCAGGGAGGCCGGGCTGTCGGGCTGGCCTGGTGGCGTGGGGATTGGTGGCACGCGCTCGGAGGGGGGCGGTGGTCCGGGTGGGGTGCCGTCGCCGAACGGCCGGCCGCCGAGCGTCTCCCGCCCGTGCGGCGAGAGCCAGGGGCGGGTGTCCGGGCCTCGGGGGACGATCCCGGTCGGATTGATGTCGTGATGGACGACGTAGTAGTGCGCCTTGATCTGCGTGAAGTCGATCGTGTCACCGAAGCCGGGTGTCTGGAACAGGTCCCGTGCGTAGGCCCACAGGGCCGGGAGTTCGGTCAGTTTCTGCCGGTTGCACTTGAAGTGGCCGTGGTAGACGGCGTCGAAGCGCGCGAGGGTCGGGAAGAGGCGGACATCGGCCTCGGTGATGGTGTCGCCAACCAGATAGCGCCGGCCGCCGAGCCGCTGCTCCAGCCAGTCCAGCCGCTCCCAGAGGCGGTGGTACGCCGTGTCGTACGCGTCCTGGCTTCCGGCGAAACCGCACTGGTAGACGCCGTCGTTGACGTCCCGGTACACCTTGTCGGCCACATCGTCGATCTCGTCGCGCCATCTCTGCGGATAGAGGTCCGGCGCGCCGTCGCGCTCATGGGCCGCCCACTGGCTGCCGAGGTCGAGCGTGATCCGCTCGAAGTCGTTGGTCACCACTTCGCCGGTGGGGACGTCGACGATCGCGGGCACGGTGATGCCGCTCGGATAGCCTGGTTCGCGCCGGAAGAACGCCTCTTGGAGCCGTTCAATGCCGAGGACGGGGTCCCGGCCACCCGGGTCCAGGTGGAAGCACCAGCTGCGCTCGTCGTGCAGGGGCCCGGCGATCCCCATCGAGAGCACGTGCTCCAGGCCCATCAGCCGCCGGACGATCGCGCTGCGGTTCGCCCAGGGACAGGCCCGGGCGATGATCAGCCGGTACCGCCCGGGCTCCACCGGATAGCCGTCGCGCCCATCGGCCGTGATTCGGGTTGTGATGTACGTGCGGTCGCGTTCATAAGCGCCGTCACCGGTCATCGGTCCGAACCTTCCTCACAGGCCTCGCTCGGGAGCGTCGAGACAGCCGGTCGGCCAGTCGGCTGCGCGCTTGTCGATACACGCCGGCGCGTACCCGCGCCGGCTCGTA
>NZ_JBSGIW010000127.1:0-16124 GCF_053605265.1 Streptomyces sp. NPDC003943
GGACCTCCGCCGCCTCCGGCCGGACGGCGTCCCGGTTGCGGTAGATGGCGCGGAGCCACCCGCCCCTTTCCGCTTGTCCGTTTCTCCGTGCGGGACGCGCTCAGAACCAGCCGTCGAGCGCGACCTCCTCGCTCAGCCGCACGACCGGCCGACGGCCCGCGCTGCCGTCGTGAAGGAGCTTGACCCGGACGCCCGGACGCACCGCGTGCGGCGGCCCGTCGACCCGGCAGCGCACCACGAAGCCCTCGGTCATGTGGACCGGCCAGAGGTCGGCCTCGGCGGCGGTGAAGGCGCGGCGCACCGAGATCACGCCCTCCCCCGCGCTGAGTTCGGGCGCCAGGTCGGTGGACCCGCAGGTCGGGCAGAGCAGGCGCTGGAAGGTGGTGGTCTGGCACCAGCGGCAGCGCTGGAAGTAGAGCTCGGGCTCGGCGGCCGACTCGGCGTCGAGGACGGCGCCGGCCTGGCTCCGCAGGCCCGTGGATCCGGTGTGGAACACGATGGTTCTCCTTGCACTCGGCGGCTCAACCGTGCATGGAGCAAACATATGGCACTGAGTGCCAGCAAATAAAGACCTGAGTTCCCTCAATTGACGATACTGAGACCCCTCCGTGTCCTCAGTCGGTCCCGCCGCCGCCCCTCAGCCCTCGCCGAGACTCGCCTCCACCTCGCGCACCACGCGCCACATCGGTGTGGACCGCTTGGCGATCACCACGACCACGTCGTCCGGCTCCTGCTCCGCCGTCGTCCCGGCCGGCGCCGCCGCCGGGTCCCAGGTGGTGCGGACGAACTCCAGGGCGCGGTCGACCTCGGCCAGCGGGTCGCCCTCGCCGCCGGAGCGCAGCCAGTGGCGCAGCGCGTGGTTGTGGGCGGCGACGACGGCCGCGGCGACGACGTTGGCCCGCAGGGTGCCGTCGCGGCGGTCGGCGAAGCGGGTGCGCAGATAGTCGCCGAGGACCTTCTCGTATCGCCACACGACGGAGAGTTCGTACGTCCGCAGGCCCGCGACCTCGCGGGTGAGGCGGTAGCGCTGGACGGAGAAGGTCGGGTTCTCGGCGTACATCCGCATGACGAGCCGGGTGGCCTCGCAGACCCGCTCCAGCGGGTCGTCGCCGTCCTCGCTCGCGGCGAGGAACTCGGTCATGTCGGCGAGGCTCTGCTCGTGGTCGGGGAAGACCACGTCCTCCTTGGACGGGAAGTACCGGAAGAAGGACCTCCGGCCGACCCCGGCGGTCCTGACGATGTCGTCGACCGTCGTCTGCTCGTAGCCGCGCTCCAGGAAGAGCTGGAAGGCCGCCGCGACGAGGGAGTCACGCATCGAGGGCTTGGCGGGGTTGGTGCTCATACCCTCGAACCTAGCACTCGGATCCCTCGTGCGACGGCACTAGGTGCCACCAGCGGGATCAGCGGGCGGCCATGCGCAGGGCGCCGTCCATCCGGATGGTCTCACCGTTGAGGTAGTCGTGCTCGGCGATCATCGTGACCAGGCGGGCGTACTCCTCGGGGCGGGCGAGCCGCTGCGGGAAGGTGACGCTCGCGGCGAGCCCGGCGCGGATCTCGTCGCTGAAGCCGGCCATCATCGGGGTGTCGACGATGCCGGGGGCGACGGTCACGACCCGGATGCCGAACTGGGCGAGGTCGCGGGCGGCGGTGATGGTCATCCCGGCGACACCGGCCTTGGAGGCGGCGTACGCGATCTGGCCGACCTGGCCCTCGAAGGCCGCGATGGAGGCGGTGTTGACGACGAGTCCGCGCTGCCCGTTCTCGTCGGCCTCGCGCTTGGCGATGGCCTCGGCGGCGAGCCGCATGACGTTGAAGGTGCCGACCAGGTTGACGTCCAGGACCGTCCGGAACAGCTCCAGGTCGTGCGGGCCCTTGCGGCCGAGCACCCGGGCCGAGGGCGCGATGCCGGCGCAGTTCACGGCGAGCCGCAGCTCCGCCCCGTCCTCCTCGATCCGCGCGAGCGCGGCCCGCACCTGCTCCTCGTCGGTGACGTCGGCCGCGACCAGCGTGACGCCGTCCGCCGGCGCCTCGGCGCCCGCGACCGCCTTGTCGAGGTCGAGACCGTAGACCGTGGCGCCCTTGGCGGCGAGCGCGGCGGCCGTGGCGGCCCCGAGCCCCGAAGCGGCACCGGTGACGAGCGCGGCGGAACCTGCGATGTCCATGGATCTCCTCGTACGAACGCCGGCGGCGGGTGTCGGGCCGCCGGGTGTGGTGGGATGGCCGGCCACGGCGCCTCGTGAGCGCCCTTGGACCGGGCCGTGCGCGCCGGACCGAGGACCGGGCACGGTCGACGCCGCTCACCCTACCGAGCGGCGTCGATGTCGAGCAGTCGGTCCGGGCCCGGCCAGGGCCTCACGACCACTCGTACAGCTTGGCGTTCGACTTGCCGTTCGCGTCCACCTCGAACTCGTAGACTCCGGCGATCGAGTTGAGCCGGACGAAGCGCTCCGCGACGGTCTCGAAGTAGAGCGCGCCGCGCCAGCTCACGCTGCCGTTCTCGTTCAGGTGGCCGACACCGGTGCCGTGCCAGGTGACGGTCTCGCCCTCCTGCGTCATGGCGACGCCCTGGCCCTCGCCGTAGAGCGTGCCGTCGGCGCCCATGGCCGACTCGTACGTCCCCATGTCCTTGATCGGAACGCCGAGCATCGTCCCGGTCGCCTGGAACGACGCCTCGATCACCGCGTGCCCGCCGTCCGTGGACAGCACCCGCATCCCGGTTGTCTCGCCCTGTTCCTCGCCGATGAGCTCACCGAGCATGATGGGACTCCTCTCCGGTACCTACCGACGGATCGGGTCCCCTCTTCCGCTGTACGCCGCTTCCGGCACCCCGGCAACCGGAGGTCCGCCGGGAAAGCGGCGTCGCCCGGACACGCGTACGGATAGCCTGCGGCCATGATGCGCGCCTGGCTCCTGCCGCTCCTGCTCGTGCTCACCGGCGTCCTGGTGGCGGCCCCGATGGCCCTGCGCGGCTCGGCCGGCTCCGCCGCCCTCTTCCTGCTGGCGTTCGTGGTGTTCGCGGGGATGAACTCGCCCCTGGTGTTCCCGCGCTCGGTCGGCGCCGCCGAGGCGCTGCGGCGCAGCGCGGCCGACGGCCGCCCGGTCGTCTACTGGCGGCCGGGCTGCCAGTTCTGCCTGCGGCTGCGGCTCCGCCTGGGACGTGGCGCCCACCGGGCGCACTGGGTGAACATCTGGCGCGACCCGGAGGGCGCCGCTGCGGTACGGGCGGCCAACGCCGGCGACGAGACCGTCCCCACGGTCCTCGTGGCGGGCCGCCCGTACACCAACCCCGATCCGGCGTGGGTGCGGGAGCAGTTGCCCGCTACTTCGCGGCCGCCGAGAGCTGCCGGCTGATGACAAGACGCTGGATCTGGTTGGTCCCCTCGAAGATCTGCATGATCTTCGCCTCGCGCATGTAGCGCTCGGCCGGGAAGTCCCGCGTGTAGCCGTAGCCGCCGAGGACCTGGACGGCGTCCGTGGTGACCTTCATCGCGGTGTCGGTGGCGATGAGCTTGGCGGCGCTGGCCTGGCGGCTGAAGGGGCGGCCGAGGTCGCGGCGGCGGGCGGCGTCGAGGTAGGTGGCGCGGGCGGAGTCGACGGCGGCGGCCATGTCGGCGAGGAGGAAGCCGAGGCCCTGGTGGTCGATGATCTTCCGGCCGAAGGTGGTGCGCTCGTTGGCGTAGGCGACGGCGGCGTTCAGCGCGGCCTGGGCGAGGCCGGTGGCGCAGGCGGCGATGCCGAGGCGGCCGCCGTCGAGGGCGCTGAAGGCGATCTGGAGGCCCTGGCCCTCGGCTCCGATGCGCCGGTCGGCGTCGATGAGGGCGCCGTCCCAGTAGGCCGCGGTGGTGGGCACGGCCTGGAGGCCCATCTTGCGCTCGGGAGCGCCGAAGGAGAGCCCCTCGGCGGCGCCGGGCGCGAGGAAGCAGGAGATGCCGTGGCTGCCGGGGGCGGTGCGGGCGAAGAGGGAGTAGAAGCCGGCCTTGCCGCCGTGGGTGATCCACGCCTTGGTGCCGGTGATCCGGTACGCGGCGCCGCCGGTGCCGTCGGTGGTCCGCTCCGCCTTGCAGGAGAGCGCGGCGGCGTCGGAGCCGGCCTGCGGCTCGGAGAGGCTGTAGCCGCCGACGAGTCTGCCCTCGAGCATCTGCGGCAGCCAGCGCTCCTTCTGCTCGGCGGTGCCGAAGGCGTACAGCGGGTGGCAGGCGAGCGTGTGGACGCTGGTGGCGACGGCGATGGCGGCCCAGCGGGCGGCGAGCTCCTCCAGGACCTGGAGGTAGACCTCGTAGGGCTGGCCTCCGCCGCCGAACTCCTCCGGGTACGCGAGGCCGAGCAGCCCCGCCTCGCCGAGGGTCGCGAAGAGGCCCTCCGGGTACGCCTCCGCGGCCTCGTGCTCGTCGGCGCGGGGAGCGAGCTCCTTGTCGGCGATCTCCCGCGTGAGAGCGATGAGGTCCGCCGCCTCGGGGGTGGGAAGCAGACGGTCGACATCCATGGCGACTCCATCACGACGCAAAGGGTGGCTGCGAAAAACGAACGAAACGGATCACGGAGGCGGACCCGGACTGCGGATCCCGTGAAACGGTACTGCAAGGGGTACGGCAGTACCGGTTAGCGTAGCGCAGAAGGGTGATTCCGTAACCCCCCGAAGGGGTCGACCCGGCATACTGTTCGGGTGATCGAGACCTCCGCCGCACCCGCCCCCCGGCTCACCGGCCGGGGCGCCGCCCGGCGCTCCGAGCTCTTCGACGACCTGGTGGCGCTCCTGGTCGGCGAGGGCTTCGCCCAGCTGACCCTCGACGACCTCGCCGCCCGGCTGCGCTGCTCCAAGCGCACGCTCTACGGCCTCGCGGGCAGCAAGGAGCAGCTCGTCCGGGCCGCCGTGGTGCAGTTCTTCCGGCGCGCCACGGTGCGCGTCGAGGCGGTGCTGGCCGCGGCGACCGGTCCGGCCGAGCGCCTGGCCGCCTATCTGCGGGCCGTCGCCGCCGAACTGGCGCCCGTCTCACCGCAGTTCTTCGACGACGTGGCCGCCTTCGAGCCGGCCGCCGAGGTGTACGAGCGCAACACGCGCGCCGCGGCCGGGCGGGTGCAGGAGCTGATCGAGGAGGGCGTGACGGCGGGCGTCTTCCGTGACGTGCACGTGGCCTTCGCCGCCGACGTCATCTCGTCCGTGATGGTCCGCATCCAGCAGCGGCAGGTGGCCGCGGCGACCGGACTCGCGGACGCGGCGGCGTACGAGCAGCTCGCCCAGCTGCTCCTGAACGGGCTCCGCAAGGGCTGAGCCGCGCGCCCGGCGCGGCTTCGGGTCAGGCCACGGAGCCGATCCGGCCGTCCGGCTCGCGCGGGCCGTCGTGGTGGATCGGGGTGTGCGCGCCGGCGAGGGAGACGCCGCTGCCGCCGCGACGGGCGGCGACGATCTCGGCGCCGATGGAGAGCGCGGTCTCCTCGGGCGTACGGGCACCGAGGTCGAGGCCGATCGGGGAGCGCAGCCGGCCCAGTTCGAGCTCGGTGACGCCGACCTCGCGCAGCCGCCTGTTGCGGTCCTCATGGGTACGGCGGGAGCCCATCGCGCCGATGTAGGCGACGGGAAGCCCGAGAGCGGCGCGGAGCAGGGGGACGTCGAACCTGGGGTCGTGCGTCAGCACGCACAGCACGGTCCGGCCGTCGATCCCGCCTGCCGCGACGGCCGACTCCAGATAGCGGTGGGGCCAGTCGACGACGATCTCGTCGGCGTCGGGGAAGCGGGCCCGGGTCGTGAAGACGGGCCGGGCGTCGCAGACGGTCACGTGGTAGCCGAGGAACCTGCCGACCCTGGCCAGCGCGCCCGCGAAGTCGACGGCGCCGAAGACGATCATGCGGGGGGCGGGGACGGAGGCCTCGACGAGGAGGGTGACGGGCCGGCCGCAGCGGCTGCCGTCCTCGTCCGTCTCCACGGTCCCGGTGCGGCCCGCGTCCAGCATCGCGAGGGCCTCGCCGGCCGCGGTGCGGTCGAGCTCGGGGTGGCCGCCGAGCCCGCCCTCGTACGAACCGTCGGGGCGGACGAGCAGCGCCCGGCCCAGCAGTTCGCCGGGGCCCTCGACGACCCGGGCCAGGGCCGCCGCCTCCCCAAAGGCGGCGGCCCTGAGCGCGGCGGGGAAGACCCCGCCGCGCACCGGGGTGACGAGGATGTCGATGACCCCGCCGCAGGTCAGGCCGACCGCGAAGGCGTCCTCGTCGCTGTAGCCGAAGCGCTCGACGACCGTACGGCCGTCTTCGAGCGCCGCCCGGCACAGCTCGTACACGGCGCCCTCCACACATCCGCCGGAGACCGAGCCGACGGCCGTGCCTTCGCTGTCGACGGCGAGCCCGGCGCCCGGTTGCCTGGGTGCGCTGCCGCTGACGCCCACTACGGTGGCGACGGCGAACTCGCGGCCCTGCTCGACCCACCGGTGCAGCTCTTCGGCGATGTCCAGCATGGCGAGCTCCTCCAGGACCTACGGGTGTGGAGGGCGACGTTACCCGGGACGGGGCCCGGGTTCCGCCGGATCAGCGGGATCAGCCGACGCCGAGCCAGCTCTCGATGGGATGGATGGCGAAGTAGACGAGGAAGATGCCGGTCAGCGCCCACATGAAGCCGCCGACCTGCCGGGCCTTCCCCTGGGCGGTCTTGATCACCGCGTAGGAGATGACGCCGGCCGCGACACCGGTGGTGATGGTGTACGTGAAGGGCATGAGGACCACGGTGAGGAACACCGGGATCGCGACGGAGCGGTCGCTCCAGTCCACGTGCTTGGCGTTCTGCATCATCATCGAGCCGATGACGACCAGGGCGGCGGCGGCGACCTCCTGCGGCACGATCGTGGTGAGCGGCGTGAAGAAGAGGCACAGGGCGAAGAACCCGCCGGTGACCACGGAGGCGAGACCCGTGCGGGCGCCCTCGCCGACGCCGGTGGCGGACTCGACGAAGACGGTCTGGCCGGAGGCGCCGCCGACGCCGCCGAGGACACCGCCCGCGCCGTCGATGAACAGCGCCTTGGACAGGCCCGGCATCCGGCCCTGCGCGTCGGCGAGCTTGGCCTCGGTGCCGACGCCCAGGATGGTCGCCATGGCGTCGAAGAAGCCGGCCAGCACGAGGGTGAAGACGATCATGCTGATGCTGATGTAGCCGACGTCGCCCCAGCCGCTGAAGGACACGTTGCCGAGCAAGGAGAAGTCGGGCGCGGACACCGCGCTGCCGTGCAGCTCCGGCGGACCGGAGAACCACGCCTTGGCCGGGATGTCGGCGACCGCGTTGAGGATGGCCGCGACGACCGTGCCGCTGACGATGCCGATCAGGATCGCGCCGGGGATGTTGCGCGCCTGCAGCGCGAAGATCAGCAGCAGCGTGACGGCGAAGATCAGGACGGGCCAGCCCTGGAGCTCACCGGCCGGGCCAAGGGTGACCGGGCCGCCGGGAGCGGGGTTCTTGTGCACGAAGCCGGCCTTGACGAAGCCGATGATCGTGATGAAGAGACCGATGCCGATGGTGATGGCGTGCTTGAGCGCGAGGGGGATCGCGTTCATGATCATCTCACGCAGGCCGGTGACGACCAGAAGGCAGATCACCGCGCCGTACGCCACGGACATGCCCATGGCCTGCGGCCAGGTCATGACCGGGACGACCTGCGAGGCCATCACACCGGAGACGCTGAGACCGGCCGCGAGGGCCAGCGGGACCTTGCCCCAGAAGCCCATGAGGAGCGTGGTCACGGCCGCGCACAGGGCGGTGGCGGTGATCAGCGCGGCCTGGCCGAGCTGGTTTCCGGCGACGTCCTTGCCGGAGAGGATCAGGGGGTTGAGCAGGAGAATGTACGCCATCGCCATGAAGGTGGTGACGCCGCCGCGGATCTCCGTCGCGACGGTGGATCCTCTCTCCGAGATGTGAAAGTACCGGTCGAGCCAGGACCTTCCGGCGGGGTTGCGCGAGCCGTTGCCCGCGTCCTCCGCCGTGGTCTCCGGCTCCACTGACGACTGGGTCATGGGGCCTACTCCCAAGGTTCAAAGGGGCACCCGCATCGAATCCGTGAGCGCGGGTGCGCGTGGACTGCGGGATTTGGGATTTCCAGTTGGCTGCACGACCCGGGGGACGGCCCGAGACGAACGGGGTGAATCGGTACTGCTGGTACAGCGGTTGCCGCGGTTACGGCTGGTACTGCGGTAACCGCCGCTGTCCGGTGCCGGTCAGGTGCTCGGCGAAGTCGATCTCGACAATGACGTCCGTACGGCCGGCGAGGGGCAGGGCCCGGGAGGCGGGGCGAAGGAGCTGCATGTCGGCCCTCCTCCCTTCGACGATCTCTTCACGTGCTGTTAACGCGGACTGTGTGGCCTAGTACACAAGCCCCGATCGCCAGGGTGCAGTGACAGAAACCATGAAGCGGTTGGCCGGTCGCCGCCACCGTCTTGTAGATTCGAACGAAAGGCGGGGAACAAGGGCCTCGCCGTTTCCCGCTGGAAACGGTGGCCACAGGTCACCGATCACAACGCGACATCCATCACCATCGAACACCCACCACCACTGACGAGAAGAACGGCGGCGAGATCATGCGGCTGCGCGCACTGCTGGAGAACGACGCGCTGGGCCTGCGGCTGCTCGGCGGCGAGGAGGAGCTGGACCGCTCCGTCCGGGGCGTCATGACCACGGACCTCAAGGATCCCAGCCGCTACCTGTCCGGTGGCGAGCTGGTCCTCACCGGCCTCGCCTGGATGCGGGAGCCGGCCGACGCGGAGCCCTTCGTGCGGACCCTGGCCTCGGCCGGGGTGGCCGCGCTCGCCGCGGGCGAGGCCGAACTCGGCGACATCCCGGAAGATCTCGTACAGGCGTGTTCTCGCCACCGGCTTCCGCTGTTCGCAGTTCACGAGTCGGTTGCGTTCGCGACGATCACCGAGCATGTTGTTCGACAGGTCTCCGGCGAACGGGCGGGCGACCTGGCCGCTGTCGTAGACCGACACAGGCGCCTGATGACCTCCGGTCCGGCGGGCGGCGGACCCGAGGTCGTCCTGGACCTCCTGGGCTCCGACCTCGACCTGCGGGCCTGGGTGCTCTCCCCCACCGGCCGCCAGATCGCGGGCGCCGGCGAGCCCCTCGACCCGGCTCTCGCCGCCACCCTGGCAGGCGAGCACCTGGCGGCCACCCGCACCGGCCGGCGCGGCCCGCACCGGCTCACCGCCGGCGGCACGCCCTACTCGCTCTTCCCGATCCGCAACACCGGCCGCGGCGCGGCGCCGGCCTCCCGCGACGTGCGCGAGACCGTGCTCTCCGACTGGCTGCTCGCCGTCGAGGCCGACGCGAGCGACTGGCCGGCCGCCCGGCTCGACCTGCTGCAGGGCGTCACCCAGCTGATCGCCGTGGAGCGCGACCGGCGCGACGCGGCCCGTACGGTACGGCGCCGGCTCGCCCAGGAGGTCCTGGAGCTGGTGCAGACGGGCGCCGCGCCCGCCGAGATCGCCGCCCGCCTGCGGGTCGCCGCGCCGGTGCTGCTGCCGGGACTCGGCACCGCGCCGCACTGGCAGGTCGTCGTCGCCCGGGTCGAGTGGGAGCAGGAGGCCGGGCAGAGCCCGGTCGACAGCGGGCCCATCGCCCAGGCGCTCCTGGAGGAGATCCTGGTCGACCCGGCCACCACCGGCCCCGACTCCGCCGACCGGATCGCCGTCGCGCACAGCGGCGACGAGGCCATCGCGCTCGTCCCGCTGGCCGCGGCGCCGCTGCCGGACAGCGAGGACGACCTCCCGTCGGTGTCCCTCGGGCTGCACGCCGACGCGCTGCTCACCGCCGTGCGCGCCCCGCTGTCCGCCGGGCTCGCCGACGACGGCCGGCTCACCCTGGGCGTCAGCGCCGCCGTGCACTCCGCCGAGGGGCTGCGCGGCGCCCTGGAGGAGGCCCGGCACGCCCGCCGTGTCGCCGCCGCCCGTCCGGGCCGGGTCTGCGCGGCCGGCCACCACGAGCTGGCCTCGCACGTCCTGCTGCTGCCCTTCGTCCCGGACGACGTCCGGCGCGCCTTCACGGCCCGCCTCCTGGACCCGCTGCGCGACTACGACCGGCGGCACCGCGCGGAGCTCATCCCGACCCTGGAGGCGTTCCTGGACTGCGACGGCTCCTGGACCCGCTGCGCGACCCGGCTCCACCTGCACGTGAACACGCTGCGCTACCGGGTGGGCCGGATCGAACAGCTCACCGGCCGGGACCTGTCCCGCCTGGAGGACAAGCTGGACTTCTTCCTGGCCCTGCGCATGAGCTGAACGGGTGAACGCGCGACGCGCGCGAAGGGCTTCATCTCATCGGGTGACCAGGTGAGCTGACGGGGCGGCAGGAAACTGCCGCCCCTAGCCGTTCCCGGCCGCGTTCCGCCACCCTTCCCCTTTGTGAAAAGTTTCACCCGACCCCTTGGCCCACGCCTTCGGTTCGTGCTGAGATTCCCCCCTACTCAGCTCGATGGCGTGCTCGGGGAGGGCAATGTGGCGTACGGCCGGGGAACCCCACTGGAGACCGCGGTCTGGAGGCTTCGCTCCCGCGGCTGCTGGACGGACGCCGCCGAACTCCTCACGCCCCGGGCGGCCGAACCGGCCGCGGCCCTGGAGCGGGCGGCCCTGCTGATCGAGCGCTGCCTCTACACCGAGCAGGGCTGGGCCGAGGCCGAGGAGGCACTGCGCGCGGCGGAGGCGGTCGCCCGGACCGACGAGGAACGCGGAGCGGCGGCCTGCGAACGCGGCTACCTCGCCTACGCGTCCACCCTGCTGGGCGTACGGGACCGGGCCGACGAGGCCCGCGCGGCGCTCGGCCGCGCGGCCGCCCTGATCGGCCCCGAGACCGCTGGCCGCGCGCTCCTCGACTTCCGCCGCGGCCTGATGGCCCAGAACCTCGCCAACTCCCCGCAGGCGGCCCGCGCCGCCTACCGCCGCGCCCACGCGGGCGCGACCGCCCACGAGGACGAGCTGCTGCTCTCCTTCACCTGGCGCCACCTCGCCGGACTCGCCCTGCGCGAGGGCGAGTTGGCCGAGGCCCGGCACGGCTTCGCCGAATCCCTGCGCATCCGCGAGGAGTTGGGCTACCTGGTCGGCACCGCGCCTGCCCTCGCCTCTCTCGCCGACACGGAACCCGAACCGGAAGCGGGCCGCCTCCGCGCCGAGGCGGGCCGGCTGTTCCGCCTCCTGGGCGGCGTACCGACGTGGCTGGCGGCGCAGTTAAAGCCGCACCCGGCGATCTGACGGTCCAGGGGCCAGGAGTGGCCCCCCGGGCGTCACGCGCCCCGCCGCTCCAGGCGGACGAGCACCTCGTCGAGGCCCAGCACCATCGCACCGTCCTCCGTCACCGCGACGGCCCGCACCGGCGGCCCGGGCCGGAAGGCGAGCCGATCGGCCTGCTCAAGGCGCCGGAACTCCACCGTCCCGTCGGCCCACGCGGCGGCGAGGACAGGTCCGTGCGGCGTCTCGACGGCGTCCAGGGAGACGACGGGCGACGCGCGCTCGGCGAGCGGGGCCGGGTCGGGCTCGGTGCCGGGCGTCCACAACCGGACGGCCCCGTCGGCACCGCCGCTGCACACGAAGGGCGTCGCGGACTCGACGGCGGCGACGGCGGTGACCCGCCCGCTGTGCAGGGCCGCCTGGTGCAGCCCGGTGAGCCCGAAGGCGTGCACGGAGCCCAGCCGGTCCCCCACCACCACCGACCCGGCGATCGCGGCGAGCGCGGTACCGGGGTGCCGGCTGAGCGTGGCGGAGACGGCCTCGGTGAGCCGGTGCAGATAGGGCGCGCGCGGCTCCCGGCCCGGCACCGTGTGCAGCCGGCCGCGCTCGTCGAGGAGCAGCACCGTCCCGTCGGGCGCGGGCGCGAGCGCCCCGACCCGCCCGGTGACGGGATGGTCGAGCCGCCCGAGCGCGCGGGCGTCGGCCGCGCCGACGAGCCGCACCGCGCCGCCGAGATCGGCGACGAGCAGCGTGCCGCCCTGCGCGGCGAGCGCGGCGACCGGCCCGGGCCAGGGCGGGGCGATGTCACCGGCCACGCGGGTCCACCGCACGCGCCAGGGCGATGCGGCGGCGAGTTCGTCGAGGGCGGGCCGCAGCCGGGGGTCGGCGCCGTCCCCGAGGACGGCGAGCAGCCCGAGCGCCCGGTCGCTCGGGGCGGGCGCCGCGCACAGTGCCTGCCCGGCCCGCAGCCAGGCGGCCCGCAGCCCGCCGTGCTCGTCCCAGGGCTCCGGGTCCCGTATGTACCCGGTGGTCACGGCGACGGGGTCGGCGCCGCAGACGGCGACGGGATCGGAGAGGTCCACGGCGGACCGACCGAGCACGGCGGACGAGCCGGACGCGGCGGAGGCACCGGACCCGGCGGACCCGCCAGAGGTGCCGGACCCAGCCGACGCACCGGACCTGGCAGACCGGCCAGACGCGGCAGACGGACTGGACCCGGCAGACGCGGTAGACGAGCCGGACCCCGCGGACCCGCCAGAGGTGCCGGACGCGGCGGAGGGACCGGACCCGGCAGACGCACCGGACGCGACGGACCGGCCGGAACGGCCGGAACGGCCGGACGCGGCGGTCGGGCCGGGCACGGTCGAGGGGTCGGCGGTTGCTTCGTCGTCCTCCCCGTCCACCTCCGCGACCCGACCCGCCGCCGCCAGCGTCTCGTGCTCCGGTGTACCCGGCCGCACCTCCACGACCAGCCGCACCCGCCCGAGCCGCGCCAGATCCGCGAGCAGCGCGGCGACGGCCTCCGGTTCGGCGGCGGAGTGCAGGGCGGGAAGGAGCAG
The DNA here is from genome assembly GCF_053605265.1 of Streptomyces sp. NPDC003943. Taxonomy (NCBI): domain Bacteria; kingdom Bacillati; phylum Actinomycetota; class Actinomycetes; order Kitasatosporales; family Streptomycetaceae; genus Streptomyces; species Streptomyces sp. NPDC003943. The sequence goes on from NZ_JBSGIW010000127.1 coordinate 12,744, forward strand.
CACGGTGCGGGCGGCGCGCCCGGTCTCGGTGGTGGCGAGGGCGCGGACGAGGTCGGCGGGCGACGTGGCGACGACGCCGAGCCGGTCGGCGACGGCCCACGCGGTGCCGAGGGCGGTGCGTCCGGTGAGCGGGACGAGCGCGCGGGCGGTACGGCGGCGGCCGGCGCCGCGCGGGCCGTGCCCGGCGAGCCAGACGAGCAGCCCGGGGCCGCCGGTGACGAGGCAGAGGCGCGGGGCCTCGGGGTCGGTGAGCCAGCCGAGCAGGGCCGCGGCCCCTGGGCGCTCCGCGCGGACGGACGGCATGATCACCTCTCGGTCGGCGCGGTCATGACGAGCGGTACAAACGAAGAGACCCTGTCGCTGTCGACCTTAGTCGTCAGTCCTGCGCTCCGGTGAAGTGCTCGCGTACGAGTGACGAAACGACCGGAAGATCCTGGGCGATCAGGGCGTCGAGCAGGGCGGTGTGCTCGGCGGCGTCGGCGACGAGTTCGGCGTGCCGGGTGACGGGGGCGCTGACGAGGGGCCACTGGGAGCGGCGGTGGAGGTCGTCGGCGATGAGGAGGAGCTGCTCGTTGCCGGCGAGGGAGAGGACGGCGCGGTGGAAGGCGCGGTCGGTCTCGGCGTAGTGGGCGCGGTCGCCGCGGGCGGCGGCGCCGGCGGTGGCCTCGGCGAGCGGGCGGAGTTCGGCCCAGCGGGCGGCGGGGACGGTACGGGCGAGCCGGAGCATGACGGGGACCTCGATCAGGGCCCGGACCTCGGCGAGCTCGGCGAGTTCGCGCGGGGTGCGTTCGGTGACCCGGAAGCCGCGGTTGGGGACGACCTCGACGGCGCCTTCGGTGGCGAGCTGCTGCATGGCTTCGCGGACGGGGGTGGCGGAGACGCCGAAGCGTTCGGCGAGGACGGGGGCGGAGTAGACCTCGCCGGGGACGAGCTCGCCGCCGACGAGGGCGAGGCGCAGGGCCTGGAGGATCTGGCCGCGCACGGAGTGCCGGCGTACGGGGCGGGGGGCGAGCCCGGGGGCGGGCGGCTCGCTGTGGGTGTGCTCGCCGCGCGCGTGAGCCTGCGCCCGTACCGCGGGTGCCTGGGCCTGCGCCTGCGACTCGGCCGGGGACTGGTCCCGCCCCTGCCCCTGGTCCTGCCCCTGGCCTCGCCCCTGCCCCTGTTCGGGGACCCGCGGCGTATCGGCGTACGCCTCACCGGCCCCGTACGTCTCGTACGCCGCCTGCTCCACCCGGGTCCTCCTGCGCCTTCGTGCCGGGCCCGGCTCGCGGTGCCGGGGTCCCCCGTGCACGATAGGCGGACGGCGTCGCAGTTCAAACACCGTACGCATCGGGTAAGGTAAGGCTAACCTGCTAACGATCGCGATTCGGTGGTCCCGTATGGCCGTGCCCGCTCTGCTGCCGTCTGCCCCCGCGTCCCCCGCTTCCGCGACCCCCGTCGCCGCGGCCCCCGCCCCCGCCTCGCCCGTCACGGCCGCCTACGCCCGGCTCGGCGAGGTCTTCACCGCCCTGCGGATCACCGAGCGGGCGGCGGACGAGGGGATGCCGCAGGGCACGGAGTGGGTCGGCGCGACGGAGCTGGCCGCGGGCGGGGACGGGCTGGACGCCTTCCTCGCCTGGGACGAGGCGCAGGTGCGGCGGGACTACGGGCGTACGGCGCGCCCGGACGTGGTCGCGAGCTTCGGGCTGCACCGCTACGCCTGGCCGGTCTGCCTCCTGGTCACCCTCCCCTGGTTCCTGCACCGCCGGGCGCCACGGCTGCCCGCCCGGAACGTGGCCTTCGAGCGTGCGCGCGGGCGGCTCGCGGTCCGCGTGGAGGAGTTCGCGTGTCTGCCCGGCGATCCGGCGGCGGCCCTGCCCGGCGCGCGGGTGGTGGCCGACGAGGAGGCGTTGCGGGCGGAGGTGCGGGGGGCGCTCGCCGAGCACTTCGAGGCGTTGCTCGCCGGCTTCGGGCCCCGGATGAGGCGCGGCCGCCGGACCTTGTGGGGCATGGTGACGGACGAGATCGTCGAGGGCCTCTGGTACGTCGCGGCGCTGCTGGGCGAGGAGGACCGGGCGCTGGCCGAGCTGGAGCGGCTGCTGCCGGGGACGGCCAAGCCGTACGTGGGGGCCGCGGGCTTCCGGGAGCTGCCGGGCTCGGCGGAGGCGTGCGGCGCGGCCCGGGCGACCCGGGACCGGGCGACCTGCTGCCTGTTCTACACGCTGCGGCCCGAGGACACCTGCCTCACCTGCCCGCGGACGGCCGACCCCGAGCGGGTCCGCCGGCTCGCGGCGACCGCCTGACCACCCCTTGCTCTTACGCCACTCCCAGGGGTGGCGTCCGTCGAACACAACTCACGCTTCTCGCCCGCCCGTTCGACCAGATCGCACCTATTCGCATGCCGTACGACCCCGATGGCGTGCTCTTGCCCCGAAACCCCGTGGCCGCCCCTCCGGGTCGGCCAGTATGGGCGGCCGTACCGCCCTACTGCGAGGCAAGGGACATCGCAATGAGACTGACCGACATATCGCTCGACTGGCTGCTTCCGGGCGGCGTGATGGTGGCGGGAGTCCTGACGGCGGTGGCGGTGCTCGCGCGCGGCAAGCGCGCCGGTGACCAGGCCGCGGCCGACGACTCCTGGGAGCGCAGCGAGGAACGCCGCAGGCGCAAGGAGGCCGTCTACGGCACCGCCTCCTACGTCCTGCTCTTCTGCTGCGCCGCGGTCGCGGCGGCGCTCTCCTTCCACGGGCTCGTCGGCTTCGGCCGGCAGAACCTCAACCTCTCCGGGGGCTGGGAGTACCTGGTCCCCTTCGGCCTCGACGGCGCCGCGATGTTCTGCTCGGTGCTCGCCGTCCGGGAGGCCAGCCACGGTGACGCGGCACTCGGCTCGCGCATGCTCGTCTGGATGTTCGCGGGGGCCGCGGCCTGGTTCAACTGGGTGCACGCGCCGCGGGGCGTCGCCCACGCGGGCGCCCCGCAGTTCTTCGCGGGGATGTCGCTGTCGGCCGCGGTGCTCTTCGACCGGGCGCTGAAGCAGACCAGGCGGGCGGCGCTGCGCGAGCAGGGCCTGATCCCGCGGCCGCTGCCGCAGATCCGGATGGTCCGCTGGCTGCGGGCGCCCCGGGAGACCTTCGGCGCCTGGTCACTGATGCTCCTGGAAGGCGTGCGGACGCTGGACGAGGCCGTGGACGAGGTGCGCGAGGACCGGCGGGAGAAGGAGCAGGACCGCATCCGCCGGCGGGAGCAGGCCAAGCTGGACCGGGCGCGGCTGAAGGCGCTCAGCCGGCAGCACCGCGCGTTCGGCCGGGGTGGCAGTCGGCGAACTCGTCGCGGGAGACCGCGGCCAGCGTGGTACGGGCGATGACGAGCCGACGTGCGACCACCAGCTCGGCCAACTCGTCC
>NZ_JBSGIW010000128.1:0-16118 GCF_053605265.1 Streptomyces sp. NPDC003943
GGTACTGCAGGGGGGACCCTGTGGGAGAGTAGGACGCCGCCGAACAATCATTGTGGGAAAGCCCCGCACCGTATGGTGCGGGGCTTTTCTGCGTTTAGGATCCGGACATGCGCTATGACCTGATCATCTTCGACAACGACGGTGTGCTCGTCGACAGCGAGCCGATCTCCAACCGCATCCTTGCCGGCTACCTCACCGAGCTCGGACACCCCACCACCTACGAGGAGTCGGTGCGGGACTACATGGGGTCGGCCATGCACCGGATCCACGAGCTGGTCGAGGAGCGGAGCGGGAAGCGGCTGCCGGCGGACTTCGACGACACGTTCCACGCGCAGGTCTTCGCCGCCTTCGAGCGGGAGCTGGAGGCCGTGGACGGGGCCGCCGAGGTGCTCAAGGGGCTGGCAGCGGAGGGGATTCCGTACTGCGTGGCCTCGTCGGGAAGCCATCAGCGGATCCGGGTCGGGCACCGGAAGACCGGGCTGGACGCCTGGTTCCGGGACGAGAACATCTTCAGCGCCGAGGACGTCGGCCGCGGCAAGCCCGAGCCGGACCTCTTTCTTCATGCCGCCGCGCGGATGGGGGTGGCGCCGGAGCGGTGTGTGGTCGTCGAGGACAGCCGGCTCGGCGTGCAGGCGGCCGTCGCCGCCGGGATGGACGTGTACGGGTTCACCGCGATGAGCACCGAGGAGAAGCTGGCGGGGGCCACCGGGTTCTTCGGGCGGATGGCGGAGCTGCCTGCCAGATTGTGATGGTGATCCATCTACCCAGTGGTAGGTTCCGGCCCTACGCTGTGCCGCCATGACAGATGCGCGGTTGCGGCGTGGGCGGGGCTCTCTGGCGGTCAGCTTCTTCGTGCAGGGCGTCACCTTCGCCCTGCTCGTGACCCGGATTCCGGCGATCCAGGACCAGTACGGGATATCCGACGGGCTGCTGCCCGTGTTCCTGGCGGCCGTGCCGGTGCTCGCCGGCGTGTCGAGCGTGATCACCGAGAAGGTCGTCGCCCGCGTCGGGCCGTCGAACGTGCTGCGCTGGGCGCAGCCGCTGGTGCTGCTCGCGCTGCTGGCCGCCGGGGCCGGTTCCGGCCTCGCGTGGGCGGCTGTGGCGCTCGGCGCGTTCGGGCTGGCCGTCGGCTCGCTCGACGCGTCCATGAACATGCTCGGGGTGAGCCTCCAGCGGGCGTACGGCCGGTCCATCATGCTCGGCTTCCATGCCGCGTACAGCCTCGGTGGCATCGCCGGTGCCTCGCTCGCGTGGGTGGGGGCGCACTGGCATCTGTCGCTGTTCGTGTCGTACCTGCCGGTGGTGGCCGTGCTGCTGCCGGTCGCTTTCGTCGGGAGCCGCTGGTACGTGGACGGCGAGCCGGAGGTCGCCACGGGTGAGGGGGACGAGAAGGCCGGGCAGGGCGTGGTGTTCCGGCTGCTGCTGCCGCTGTGCCTGGTGATGACCTTCGCGTACATCGGCGACTCGACGGTCTCCAACTGGTCGGCGAAGTATCTGCAGGACGTGCTGCACAGCTCGGAGGAGCTGGCGACCGTGCCGTACAACGCGTACATGGTGACCACGCTCCTCGGCCGGGCCGTCGGCGACTTCGGGGTGCGGCGCTTCGGGGCGGTCCTGGTGGTGCGGTGCGGGGCGGTGCTGGCGGCGCTCGGCTTCGCGGTGGTGGCGGCGGCGCCGGGGGCCTGGGTAGGGATGGCCGGGTTCACGATCCTGGGCCTGGGCCTGAGCGTGATCGTGCCGCAGACCTTCGCGGCCGCCGGCCGGTTGTTCCCGGGGGCGAGCGACGCGGCGGTGGCGCGGCTCAACGTCTTCAACTACGTGGGCTTCCTGGTGGGCTCGCCGCTCGTGGGCGCGCTCGGTGACGCGTGGACGTACCGGGGGGCGATGCTGGTGCCGATGGTGCTGGTCCTGGTGACGGTGGTGTACGCCACGTCGTTCGGCGCTCAGAAGGCCCGATACGGTGGCGGGCATGAGCAGCCGCGCACTGTTGATGTGGGATGAAGCGGTCACGGGCTACGACTTCGGTCCGGAGCACCCGATGGATCCGGTGCGGCTCGCGCTGACCATGGGTCTGGTGCGGGCGTACGGGCTCGACGGCCGGGTCGACGTGGTGGCGGCGAAGCCGGCCGGGGAGTCGACGCTGCGGCTGGTGCACCGCGAGGACTATGTGGCGGCGGTGCGGGCCGCGTCGGCGGATCCGAAGGCGGCCGACCAGGGGTACGGGCTGGGGACGGTGGACGATCCGGCGTTCGCGGGGATGCACGAGGTGTCCGCGCTGATCGCCGGGCAGTCGGTGGGCGCGGCGGAGGCGGTGTGGCGCGGGGACGCGGCGCACGCGGTGAACTTCGCGGGCGGCCTGCACCACGCGATGCCGGGGTCGGCCTCCGGTTTCTGCATCTACAACGACGCCTCGCTGGCGATCGCCCGGCTGCTCGAACTGGGCGCGGAGCGGGTGGCGTACGTGGACGTGGACGTCCACCACGGGGACGGGGTGCAGGCGGCGTTCTGGGAGGATCCGCGGGTCCTGACGATCTCGCTGCACGAGCATCCGCGCACGCTGTTCCCGCAGACGGGCTGGCCCGAGGAGACCGGCGCGGCCGGCCCCGGTGAGGGCGGCGCGGTGAACCTGGCGCTGCCGGCGGGCACCGGGGACGCGGGGTGGCTGCGGGCCTTCCACGCGGTGGTGCCGGAGCTGCTGGCCGACTTCCGGCCGCAGGTCCTGGTGACGCAGCACGGCGCGGACACGCACTTCGAGGATCCGCTGGCGCATCTGGCGGTGTCGCTGGACGCGCAGCGGGCGGTGCAGGAGGCGTGTCACGAGCTGGCGCACGCGCACGTCGAGGGCGGCCGGTGGCTGGCGCTCGGCGGTGGCGGTTACGCGGTGGTGGACGTCGTACCGCGGTCGTGGACGCATCTGGTGGGGATCGCGGCGCACGCTCCGGTGGATCCCGAGTCGGTGATCCCGTCGTCGTGGCGGGACGAGGTGTACGCGCGGACGCGGCAGCCGGGCCCGCAGCGGATGACGGACGGGCGGTGGCCGGTGGCCTGGCGGGACTGGTCCGAGGGCTACGATCCGGCGGACCGGCTCGACCAGGCGGTCCTGGCGACGCGCCGGGCGGCTTTCCCGCTGCGCGGGCTGCTCGCCTGACCGTCTGATGTGTTACGCCAAGTGTGCGGTCTCGTACGGGTTTTGGTTCCCGGCCGGGGCCGTTCCGGCAGCATCGTGAGGGTGTTGAGTACCGGGGCGCTGCGGGCGCATCTGTTGGCGGCGGGGCTCGCCGGGACGGTGGCGACGCCGCGGGAGACGAGTCTGCGGAGCTACCGGGCCTTCGCCGCGCGCGATCCCCGGGTGACCCTCGGGCTCGATCCGGCGCGGCCCTGGGACGAGGCCCAGCTGCTGCGGCTGATGGCGGACCGGTGCGGGGTGTCGGCGGATCCGGCGCACCGCTCGGGTCCGGACGTGATCGACCCGGAGCGGACCCTGGGAGCCCTCGCGGCGTTCGCGGAACGGCTTGGGGAGGCGGCGGGCCGGCGGGCTCCGGTGCTCCTGGGGACGGGTCATCCGCACCGGTTGCTGGGTTTCTACGCCGGGCTCGCAGACGCTTTGTCGGCGGCGGGATGTCTTGTTCTCACCCCAGCGCAGGGGAGATGTGTCGACATAACGACCCGGTTCGGCGTACGCACGCACCTTCTCGACTACGTACGGGGGGTGGCCCTGGTGCGAGAACCGGGCCTGCCGCCCGCAGGGCGCGAACCGGGGGCGCACACCCACTCACCGCTGCCGGTTAGGGCGGCCCTGGAGAGCGCGGCGGCGGCCGGCGGGCCGCTGCCGGAGCTGGTGGTGGGGGACCACGGCTGGGTCTGCGGGGCAGGTCAGCTGGGTATCGAGGCCATCGGGCTCGCCGACACGGACGATCCCGCGCTGTTCGTCGGGGAGGCCGAGGGGCAGGTGTCCGTGGCCGTTCCGCTTGATGACGGGGTGCGCTCCGCGTACTACCGTCCACTCACGCGCTATGTACTCAATCGAGCGTGTCTGTCACGGTAAACAGCTGATCGCAGCTCCTCTTCCCCACTCGTACCACCCGCCCCTACTCTGGGCGTGAGCGCGCAGCGACGAAGAGTCACCGGAGGGGAAGCCGGTGGGCGTCGCGTGCGGAAGGTACAGGTGGGTCATGGCTGCTGGCATGCCTCTCAACGAGGTGAAGTTCCTGACCGTGGCGGAAGTAGCCGCGGTGATGCGCGTCTCGAAGATGACCGTGTACCGGCTGGTGCACAGCGGTCATCTGCCCGCGATCCGGGTCGGAAGGTCCTTCCGGGTACCGGAACAGGCGGTTCACGAGTACCTCAGGGAGTCCTTCGTGGGGGTGGCGACCGCGTAGCGAGCGCGGAGCCGTAAGCCCCGAATACGCCCTCGGTTAACAAGGGCGACGTTCTAGCCGGTAGGCTAGCCCCTCGTAGGTCGTGTGGGCCCAGACGCCCCGCACCGATCCCCGCTGGCGCGGGGAGGTTCCGAGAAGTGAGCGAGGGTAGTCGTGGGCTCTGTTATCAAGAAGCGGCGCAAGCGGATGGCGAAGAAGAAGCACCGCAAGCTGCTCAAGCGCACGCGCGTTCAGCGTCGCAACAAGAAGTAAGCGCGACGCCCCAGCGGCGTTTTCGCGTCGACGTGGCCTTCACCGGTTCTCCGGTGGGGGCCACGTTTTCATTGCGCCGAAATCTGCACGCGCTACGGTGGCCGTCAACGGAACGCGGTCATCAGAACACCGACGGAAGGCGCTCGTCTTGGGCAAGGTCGTGCTCGTCACCGGTGCGGCCCGGCACCTCGGCGCCCGTTTCGTACGGCGGATCCAGCGCGACCCGGAGGTCGAGCGGGTCATCGCCGTGGACCGGGTCGACTCCCCGCATCCGCTGGGCGCCGCGGTGTTCGTGCGCGCCGACATCCGCCGGCCGGCCATCGCCAAGGTCCTGGCCCAGCACGACGTGGACACGGTCGTCCACATGGACGTCACGGGCACGGCGCTCGGCTCCGGAGGCCGTACGTCGGTCAAGGAGACCAACGTCATCGGCACCATGCAGCTGCTCGGCGCGTGCCAGAAGTCGCCGCGGATCAAGCGGCTCGTGGTGAAGTCGAGCACGAGCGTGTACGGCGCCGCGCCGCGCGACCCGGCCGTCTTCACGGAGACGACGCCGGCGAAGTCGCTGCCGAGCGGCGGCTTCGCCAAGGACGCCGTCGAGGTCGAGGGATACGTACGGGGCTTCGCCCGGCGCCGCCCGGACGTGGCGGTGTGCGTGCTGAGGTTCGCGAATATCCTGGGACCGCGGGTGGACTCCCCGCTCGCCGAGTACCTGTCGCTGCCGGTCCTGCCGACCGTCCTCGGCTACGACCCGCGGCTGCAGTTCGTCCACGAGGACGACGTCATGGACGTCCTGGAACTGGCCGCGCGCGAGCCGCGCCGGGCCACCCTCAACAGCGGCACGTTCAACATCGCCGGCGACGGGGTGCTGCTGCTCTCCCAGTGCGCCCGGCGGCTCGGCCGGCCGACCGTGCCGGTGCTGCTGCCCGCGGTCACCTGGGTGGGGCAGGCGCTGCGGACGGTCGGGATCACCGACTTCGCGCCCGAGCAGATCCGGCTGCTCACCCACGGCCGGGTCGTCTCCACCGTCCAGATGCGCGAGACGCTCGGCTTCACGCCCGCCCACACCACCGCCGACGCCTTCGCGGACTTCGCGCGCAGCCAGGGGCCGGGGCTGCTGCCGCCGGAGCTGCTCGCCGGGACCGTGGACCGGCTCGCCGGGCGGCTCGCGCCCTCCACCCTTCAGAACGGCATGTGAGGAGCCCAGATCGCGATGGCGGACGCCAAGGTCATTCCCTTCGACGACGACCGGTCGCGTGCGCGCCGGAGGCCCGTGACGAACGGCCGGGAGGCCGCCGTACGGGCGCTGCCGGCGCAGCCGGCCACCGAGGAGCCCGAGGCCGGGCTCGAGGCGCCGGACGGGCCGGAGGCGGCGTCCGGGGCCCCGGCGTCCGGCGCGGGCGCCCGGGGCGGCTGGGAGCGGACGCTCGCGGGCGGACTGGCGTTCCTGCGGCGGCGGGTCACCGGCGAGTACGAGGTCGACGAGTTCGGCTACGACGAGGAGCTCACCGACCAGGTCCTGATGTCGCTGCTGCGCCCGGTGTACGAGAAGTACTTCCGGGTGGAGGTGAAGGGCGTCGAGAACATCCCGAAGGACGGCGGCGCCCTGGTGGTCGCCAACCACTCCGGGACGCTGCCGCTGGACGGCCTGATGATGCAGGTCGCCGTCCACGACCACCACCCGGCGGGCCGTCATCTGCGGCTGCTCGCCGCCGACCTGGTCTTCATGCTGCCGGTGGTGAACGAGCTGGCCCGCAAGGCGGGGCACACGCTGGCCTGCGCGGAGGACGCGGAGCGGCTGCTGAAGGCCGGCGAGATCGTCGGCGTGATGCCGGAGGGCTTCAAGGGCATCGGCAAGCCGTTCGCCGAGCGGTACAAGCTGCAGCGCTTCGGGCGGGGCGGTTTCGTGTCGACGGCGCTGCGGGCCGGGGTGCCGATCGTGCCGTGCTCGATCGTGGGCGCGGAGGAGATCTACCCGATGCTCGGCAACGCCAAGACGCTGGCGCGGCTGCTCGGCCTGCCGTACTTCCCGCTCACCCCGACCTTCCCCTGGCTGGGGCCGCTGGGCGCGCTGCCGCTGCCGACGAAGTGGACGATCCAGTTCGGCGAGCCGATCCCGACGGACGGCTACCCGCTGGAGGCGGCGGAGGACCCGATGCTGATGTTCAACCTGACGGACCAGGTCCGGGAGCAGATCCAGCACACGCTGTACAAGTTGTTGGTGCAGCGGCGGTCGGTGTTCTTCTGACCGCCGCTGCGGGCACTACGTCGCGTCGCTGCTGTCGATGCCGAGGCCCGGCAGCAGTCCCGGCAGGATCGGCGGGATGGTGACGTCCGGGACGGGCGGCAGCGACTCCTCGCCGGACGGGGCCGTGCTCGGGCCCGTCTGCGGCGGGTTGAGCAGGCCGCCCGGACCGCCGCCGAGGAGGCCGTCGTCGGAGGGCGTGCCCGAGCCGGAGCCGGAGGGCGACGGCTGGGAGGCGTCGCCGCCGTGCGAGGGCGTGGCCGGTGAGGTGTGCGTGCCCTTCGGGTCGGCCGCCGGGGTGTGTCGCGGCGTGCTCGGGCCGCCGGAGCCCACGGCGCCGCGGTCGGGGGTGCGCGGCAGGACCGACTGGAGCGGCTCGACGTCTTCGTCTATGGCCTTGAAGACGTCGTTCACCTCGTTGCCCACGTCCGTGAGCTGGACCGGGAGCCGGTCGCGCAGGCCGTCCCAGGTGGCGCGGTGGGCCTGGGCGAAGGAGTTGAGCCGGGCCATGGGGCCGATCTCGCCGTCCCGCTCGTACGCCTGGCGGAGCAGCCGGTGGCCCTCGGAGGCATCGTGCTTCATGCCGTCGAGGACCCGGCGGATCTCGCCGAGGGACTCGTGGTCGAGGTCGCCGGCCCGGCCGCGCTCCATGAGGCGGCGGGCCTCGCTGAGCCGGGTGGACGCCTGGTCGAGATAGATCCCGCCCCGGTCGGCGTCGTCGTCGGCCATCCCGAGCTTGATGTCCTCCATGCCCCGCTTGAGGCCGTAGAGGGAGTCACCGGGGAGGGCGTCGGAGCTGGCAGCGGCCACTCCGCTGAACGCCCCGGCGGCCACACCGACCGTGAGCCCGCCGGCGGCGAGGCCCTTGGTCCAGCGGGAGCGCGGGCGCAACTTCCGGAGCGGGGAGGCCCGGTGGGCTCCCTTCCCGGCGGTCCGCTGCTCCGGCACCGTAGGGCCCGCGGCGGCGCTCCCCTCCGCGAACATGGCTTCCATGGCGGCGACGAGCTGGGCTCGCTGCACCACCTTCACCTCGGGGTCCATCTGTGGTTTCGGCAGCTCGCCGAGACCGTGCGCCAGGGCCAACAGCGGTCCGTGCTCGGCCGGTTCGACCGGTGCCTCGGGCTGCTCGGCCGCCCCGCCCCCGGACGTCCGATCCTCCAGGGTCTGGGCGAAGGCGTTCGCCCGCCGGTGCGCCGAAACGTTCGCGATCACTGGCGGCACCTCCTCTCGTCATGACGGTCGACTCCCCGGGGGGTTCGGAAGGTTGCACACCTTGAGCGCTTCCACACGAAAGAGTGAGTGGAAGTGGACAAGGCGTGACCACAGGGAGCCTGCATTTCGCACAACGAGCGGCGCGGCACTTGGGTTACGCGCGAAAGATGATCGGACCAGTGCGTCATCGAGGCGTCACCGACTGTGAGTTGGGACGGGGTGGTGGGGACGGGTGGGGGGACAGGCACGGGGACGAAGGACGGGGGCGCGTGTGGGGGGCGCTGAGCGGTCAGCGGGCGTCGTCCGGGAGGAGGCGGGCCAGCGTGCGCACGGCCCGGTACTGGAGGGTCTTGATCGCTCCCTCGTTCTTGCCCATGACCCGGGCGGTCTCGGCGACCGACAGGCCCTGGAGGAAGCGGAGGGTGACGCACTCCTGCTGCTGGGGGTTGAGCCGGCGCACGGCGTCGAGGAGGGCCGCGTTGGAGAGGGACTCGAGGACGGAGTCCTCCGGGCTGCGCTCGACCTCGTTGGCGTCCAGCATCTCGCCGGTGGTGACTTCCAGGCGGAAGCGGCTGGACTTGAAGTGGTCGGCGACCAGGTTCCGGGCGATGGTGACCAGCCAGGCGCCGAAGTCGCGGCCCTGCCAGGTGAAGGTGGAGATGCGGCGCAGGGCGCGCAGGAACGTCTCGCTGGTGAGGTCCTCCGCCGTCGCCTTCCCGCCGACGCGGTAGTAGATGTAGCGGTAGACCGTGTCGCTGTACTGGTCGTAGAGCCGGCCGAAGGCTTCGGCCTCGCCGGCCTGGGCGCGCTCGACCAGGTCCATCATGCGGGCGCTGTCGCTGTCGGCGGTGGGCCTGCGGGCGGCGGTCGAGGTGCCGGCGCCGCCGCGCGTGCCGCGTCTGCCGACGGCGGCACCGCTTTCGGCCAGGGCGTAGCAGGGCCCGGCGGGTGCCGGGCCGGCGAAGGCGAAGGCGGGGACGGCAGACGCGGTGGGGACGAAGCCGCGCAGGTGGTCGAGGACCGTTGCGCGCAGCGTAGCCAGGCCCGAGGCGTCAACCCCGACGTGTGGGTACACGGGACTCCCAGAGGCAGAGCTTCCATCACGTGCAGTGCGGGACCGTTCACCCGTCGTGGCGACGTGCGGGGGTCCCTTGTGCGTCTGAGGAGAATAACGCTTCGTACAGGCAGCGCTACACCGAGTTGCTGAAATCATCGTTTCGGTCGCATCCATTACCGCTTCAAGGCGGAACTAGTCGCACTTGGTGACCTGTTGTTGATCGGATTGCTTCCGAGTGTGATCAAAGCGGGGGTCGGTTGTGCCCGACTGCGGAGCGGGGGAGTGATCGGGGCCGCTGCCGGGTAGGGAGCGGTGAATGCCCGGGCGTCGCCGTGTGCGGGCGTGTTCGACCACGGACGGGTGAGCGTCGCCGGTCCGTGGTTGTCGCAGACGATCGCGGCCGAAACGTATCGGCATGATCCGCACGGGGCGGTCGGACACGGGCCGTTACGGACGGGACCGCGCGGACCGGGCTCTTGGGGCGGGGTGTTACGGCGCGGGCCGGGCTCTCGGGCGGGGTGTTACGGCGCGGGCCGGGCCGCCGGCGGTTCAGGCGCGCCCGGCGGGCCCGCGCTCAGCGGCGGCGGCGGTGCAGCGCGAGCGCGGCGGCCGCGCCGCCCGCGAGGGCGCCGACGCCCGCGGCGGCCGGGATGCCCACCTTGGCGGCCTTGCGGCCGGTCCGGTAGTCACGCAGCCGCCACTCGCGCTCCTTGGCGTACCGGTGCAGCTTGGCGTCCGGGTTGATCGCGTACGGGTGGCCGACGAGCGACAGCATCGGGATGTCGTTGTGCGAGTCGCTGTACGCGGCGCAGCGGGCGAGCTCCAGGCCCTCGGCGGCGGCCAGGGCCCGTACCGCCTCGGCCTTGGCCGGGCCGTGCAGCAGCTCGCCGACGAGCCGCCCGGTGTAGACGCCGTCGACGGACTCGGCGACCGTGCCGAGCGCGCCGGTCAGGCCGAGCCGGCGGGCGATGATCGTGGCGGTCTCGACCGGGGCGGCGGTGACCAGCCACACCTTCTGGCCGGCGTCGAGGTGTGCCTGGGCGAGGGCGAGGGTGCCGGGCCAGATCCGGTCGGCCATGTACTCGTCGTAGATCTCCTCGCCGATCGACATCAGCTCGGAGACCCGGTGGCCCTTGACGATGGAGAGCGCGCTGTCGCGGGCCTCCTGCATGTGTGCGGGGTCCTCGACGCCGGCGAGCCGGAACCACGCCTGCGCCCAGGCGAACCGGGCCAGGTCGCGGCTGTCGAAGAACTTCCGCTTGTACAGGCCGCGGCCGAAGTGGAAGAGCGCGGCGCCCTGCATCACGGTGTTGTCGAGGTCGAAGAAGGCGGCGGCCAGTTCGTCGCCGACGACCGGGAACTCCGCTTCCGCGGGGAGGAGCTCGGGGACTTCGGCCGCTTCGGCGAGGGCCTCCTCCCGCTCCTGCTCGAGCTGAGCGGAGGTCTTGCGCGCCGCCTCGGCGGCGGCCTCGCCTGCGAGGACGCTGCGCGCGGTGGCGGAGCGCCTACGGGGGGTGAGCCATCCCAGAGCGGCCATGTTGCGAGCATAGATGCTCTGTTCGGTACTTCCCGACTTGTGAGGATGCCGGTGCGTGAACAGTGGGGGACTCCCCTGTTGCGCGGGCCGCAGAATGGACGCCATGTTCGGGACGTTCGGTCGTACGAAGAAGAAGAGCGGTCCGCGCACGGTGACCCTGATCGGCAAGCCGGGGTGCCATCTGTGCGACGACGCCAGGGCGGTGATCGAGGCGGTGTGCGCCGAGACGGGTGCACGCTGGGAGGAGAAGGACATCACTCAGGACGAGGAGCTCTACCGCGCGTACTGGGAGCAGATCCCGGTGGTGCTCGTCGACGGCGAACAGCACACCTTCTGGCGGGTGGACGCGGGGCGGCTGCGGCGCGAACTGGGTGCGTGACCGAAAGACGGCTACCATCGAGGACGTTTTGTTGGGTTTCGGGGGCGGCGTCACAAGGAGAGTGTGCGGCTTTGCCCCCTTCGGGATCTCAACGCTCCGGCGCGCTCCGCGGTTCCACAGTGACGCGAACCAGCCGCGTGACCCCGGTCACTTTGGCCGGACAAAACGGACACCATCTTTGTGCACGCGTTCACAAAGACATAGCCTGCATTCGACGGGGCGGTCCTGGGACGCATGGCCGCCTGCAGCCCCGCTCATCCCGCAGGAGCACCGTGGCAACTGGCCGAACTCACCGACCGGCGACCCGTAGCCGAGGAATTCCCGAGGCCACCGTCGCCCGTCTCCCGCTGTATCTGCGTGCCCTCACGGCACTGTCGGAGCGCTCCGTTCCGACGGTCTCCTCCGAGGAGCTCGCGGCCGCCGCGGGGGTCAACTCCGCGAAGCTGCGCAAGGACTTCAGCTACCTCGGCTCGTACGGGACGCGCGGCGTCGGCTACGACGTCGAGTACCTCGTCTACCAGATCTCCCGCGAACTCGGCCTGACCCAGGACTGGCCGGTCGTGATCGTCGGCATCGGTAACCTCGGCGCCGCCCTCGCCGGCTACGGCGGGTTCGCCTCCCGTGGCTTCCGGGTCGCCGCGCTCATCGACGCCGACCCGGCGATGAAGGGCAAGCCGGTCGCCGGCATGCCTGTGCAGCACAGCGACGACCTCGAGAAGATCATCGAGCAGGACCGGGTCTCCATCGGCGTCATCGCCACCCCGGCCGGCGTCGCCCAGCAGGTCTGCGACCGGCTGGTGGCCGCCGGGGTCACCTCGATCCTGAACTTCGCGCCGACCGTGCTCTCCGTGCCCGACGGCGTGGACGTGCGCAAGGTCGACCTCTCCATCGAGCTCCAGATCCTCGCCTTCCACGAGCAGCGGAAGGCCGGCGAGGAGCCGGGCGCCGAGCAGGGCGCGGTCGAGACCGCCGCCGTCGAGCCCGGCCCCGTACCGGCCGGCTCCGTCGCGGCCGCCTCCGTGCCGGCGGCTTCCCGGAGCGCCGAGGAGTCCACCCGTAAAGGACCTGACGGGGACATGCCCGCCGTGATGCCCGCATGAGCCTCCTCGTCGTCGGCCTCAGCCACCGCAGCGCCCCCGTCAGCGTCCTGGAGCGGGCCTCCCTCTCCGCGGACGCCAAGGTCAAGCTGCTGCACGACACCCTCGCCGCCGAACCGGCCGCCGAGGGCGCCGTCCTGGCCACCTGCAACCGCATCGAGCTCTACGCCGACGTGGACAAGTTCCACGCCGGAGTCGCCGAGCTGTCCACGCTGCTCGCCCAGCACAGCGGCGTCGGACTCGAAGAGCTCACCCCTTATCTCTATGTGCACTACGAGGACCGGGCCGTCCACCACCTCTTCTCGGTGGCCTGCGGCCTGGACTCCATGGTCGTCGGCGAGGGCCAGATCCTCGGCCAGATCAAGGACGCCCTCGCGGTCGGCCAGGACGAGCACACCGCCGGCCGGCTCCTGAACGACCTGTTCCAGCAGGCCCTGCGGGTCGGCAAGCGCGCCCACAGCGAGACCGGCATCGACCGGGCCGGGCAGTCGCTCGTCACCTTCGGCCTGCAGCAGCTCGCGGAAGACGCCGAGGTCGCCGACTGGGCCGCGGGCAAGCGCGCCCTCGTCATCGGCGCCGGCTCGATGTCCTCGCTCGCCGCCGCCACCCTCGCGCGGGCCGGCGTCGCCGAGATCGTCGTCGCCAACCGCACCATGGCCCGCGCCGAGCGGCTCGTCGAGATCCTCACCGAGCCCGGAGGTACGGGCGTGGCCGCACGCGCGGCCGAGATGGTTGCCGTCGGCGACGAACTGACACGTGCCGACATCGTCGTCTCCTGCACCGGCGCCACCGGACTCGTCCTCACCGGCCAGGCCGTAGAGACCGCCGTACAGGGACGGGACAAGCCCCTGTACCTCCTCGACCTCGCGATGCCCCGCGACATCGACGCCGCCGCCCACCGCATGCCCGGTGTCCGGCTCGTCGACATCGAGTCGCTCGCCGAGGCGTCCGCCGACGCGCCCATGGCGGGCGACGTCGACCAGGTGCGCACCATCGTCTCCGACGAGGTCGCCGCCTTCGGCGCCGCCCAGCGGGCCGCCCACATCACGCCGACCGTCGTCGCCCTGCGCGCCATGGCCGCCGACGTCGTCGCCGGCGAGATGGCCCGCCTCGAAGGCCGGCTGCCCGACCTCGACGACAAGCAGCGCGCCGAGATCACCCAGACCGTGCGCCGCGTGGTCGACAAGCTGCTCCACGCGCCGACCGTGCGCGTCAAGCAGCTCGCCAGCGAGCCCGGCGGCGCCGGGTACGCGGACGCACTGCGGACACTCTTCGACCTCGACCCGGAGACGGTTGCCTCTGTCAGCCGGGCCGACCTGAACGACGGTGACGTCAAGAACCGAGGGCGAGTATGACCGAGAGGGCACTGAGGCTCGGGACCAGGCGCAGCAAGCTCGCCATGGCCCAGTCCGGACATGTGGCCGACGCCGTCCGGCAGCTGACCGGCCGGCCCGTCGAGCTCGTGGAGATCACGACGTACGGGGACACCTCGCGCGAGCACCTGGCGCAGATCGGCGGCACCGGTGTGTTCGTCGCCGCGCTGCGCGACGCGCTGCTCGCCGGCGAGGTCGACTTCGCCGTGCACTCCCTCAAGGACCTGCCGACCGCGCAGCACCCCGACCTGGTGCTCGCGGCCATCCCGAAGCGCGAGGACCCGCGCGACGTGCTCGTCGCCCGCGCCGGGCTCACGCTCGACACGCTGCCCGCCGGCGCCCGCATCGGCACCGGCTCGCCGCGCCGCACGGCCCAGCTCAACGCGTACGCGCGCAGCCACGGCCTGACCATCGAGACCGTGCCGATCCGCGGGAACATCGACACCCGCGTCGGATACGTGCGCAAGGGAGAGCTGGACGCGGTGGTACTCGCCGCGGCAGGTCTCAACCGCATCGGCGGAACCGAGGAGCTCACCGGCTCCCTGTCGCTCGACCACCTGTCGGTCGACGCGGTCCTGCCCGCCCCCGGCCAGGGGGCCCTGGCCGTCGAGTGCTCGGCGTCGAACGCCGACCTCGTCGCCGCGCTCGCCGAGCTCGACGACCCGTACACCCGGGCCGCCGTGACCGCCGAGCGATCCCTGCTCGCCGCCCTGGAGGCCGGCTGCTCCGCACCCGTGGGTGCGCTGGCCGACCTGCTGGCAGACGGCCCTCGTTCCGAGCAGGTTGTCACCGAAATGCGCCTCCGTGGCATCGTCGGCACCACCGACGGCTCCACGCTGGTGCAGCTGTCCACCACCGGTCCCGTACCCACCTCCTACGACGAGGCGACGGCGCTCGGACGCGAACTCGCGGACGAGATGCTCGCCAAGGGTGCGGCCGGTCTTATGGGGGAGCGAGCACTTTGAGCCCCACCAGCCCGACCACCAGCCCCGCGTCCGCCGCCTGCTACGGCCACGGTCACGTCACCTTCCTCGGCGCCGGACCCGGCGACCCCGGACTGCTGACGCTCCGGGCCGTCGAGGCCCTGGCCGGCGCGGACGTCCTGATCGCCGAGCCGGAGGTGCTCGAAGTCGTTCGCGGGCATGCGCGCGCGGGCGTGAGCACGCCTGAGCTGACGGTTGTCGACGAGGCGTCAACAACCGTCGGTGTCCCCGTGTTGAGGGATGCGACCAATCTTGTCATGGAGGCCGCGAGGGGCGGCAAGCGGGTCGTCCGTGCGGTGACCGGCGACCCCGGCCTCGACGGCAACGCCGGCAGCGAGATGCTCGCCTGCGCCGCCGAGGGCATCCCCTTCGAGGTCGTCCCCGGCGTCGCCACGGCCGTCGGCGTGCCCGCGTACGCCGGTGTCCCGCTGCGCGACGCGCAGGGCACCGACGTCCGCTTCGTCGACGCCCGCACCGCCGACGACCGGTGCTGGGCCGAGGTCGGCGCCTCCGACGGCACCGTCGTCGTGTCCACGTCCCTCGACTCGGTCGCCGCGGCGGCCGGTGAGCTGGTGGCGGCTGGCCGTAAGCCGGACACCCCGCTCACCGTCACCATCGCCGGCACGACGACCCGCCAGCGCACCTGGACCGCGACGCTCGGCACCATCGCCCAGGTCTTCAAGCAGGGCAAGGTGCTCCCCTCGCCCGAGGGCCACCGCCCCGCGATAGCCGTGGTCGGCGAGCGCAGCGCGGCCGCGCAGCGCGACCAGCTGTCGTGGTTCGAGTCCAAGCCGCTCTTCGGCTGGCGTGTCCTCGTACCGCGCACCAAGGAGCAGGCCGCGTCGCTCTCCGACCAGCTGCGCTCGTACGGCGCCGTGCCGCACGAGGTCCCGACCATCGCCGTCGAGCCGCCGCGCACGCCGCAGCAGATGGAGCGCGCGGTCAAGGGCCTCGTCACCGGCCGCTACGAGTGGATCGCCTTCACGTCGGTCAACGCCGTCAAGGCCGTCCGCGAGAAGTTCGAGGAGTACGGGCTCGACGCCCGCGCCTTCGCCGGCATCAAGGTCGCCGCGGTGGGCGAGCAGACCGCCGCCGCGCTCGTCGACTTCGGCGTCAAGCCCGACCTGGTGCCGAGCGGCGAGCAGTCCGCCGCGGGGCTCCTGGAGGACTGGCCGCCCTACGACCCGGTCTTCGACCCGATCGACCGCGTCTTCCTGCCGCGCGCCGACATCGCCACGGAGACCCTGGTCGCCGGCCTGATCGAGCTGGGCTGGGAGGTCGACGACGTCACGGCCTACCGCACCGTCCGCGCCTCCCCGCCGCCGGCGGACACGCGCGAGGCGATCAAGGGCGGCGGCTTCGACGCGGTCCTCTTCACCTCCTCGTCGACGGTCCGGAACCTGGTCGGCATCGCCGGCAAGCCCCACAACGTCACGGTCATCGCCTGCATCGGCCCCGCGACGGCCAAGACGGCGGAGGAGCACGGCCTGCGCGTCGACGTCCTCTCCCCCGAGCCGTCCGTCCACAAGCTGGCCGAGGCCCTCGCCGACTTCGGCCTCCGCCGCCGCGCCGCGGCGCTGGAGGCCGGCGACCCGGTGACCCGC
>NZ_JBSGIW010000129.1:0-15890 GCF_053605265.1 Streptomyces sp. NPDC003943
CGACTCAAACCCCCAGGGGTGGGGATGCGGGGGGTCCCCCCCCCGCACCCCGGCGCCCGGGGGGGGGCCCCCCCCCCGGGGGGGCCGCCCCCCCGCCCCCCCCCACCGAACCGTTCACACGTATTCCACGGCCGCGTCAAGGAGCCAGTCCGTCAGGTAGCCGGCGAAGGAGGAACGTACAAGCACCCAGAACCCTGCCCTGGGCTCGTCCCGGGCCACCAGGACGACCTGGGTGCGGGCCAGCGTCGTCTGGGCCGAACGGCCGGGGCCGAAGGCGCGCGGGTGCAGATCCAGCCGGCAGCCGTGGGACAGCAGGTCGCGGGCGCGCGGTCCGCTGACCAGGACGGTGGTGCGCTGGGCGGAGACGTCGGTGACGGAGACGCGCTCGTCCCCGGCCGCCGAGCGGATCCGGCTCTCCAGGTCCCGCTGGGTGCCGGGCGGGCCCACCACCAGCCATTCGTCGGGGCCGAGCCACACCGCGCCCAGATCCCCCACGCGTACGACGGTGTCGGGTTCCAGGGGCAGTGGGAGTCCCAGGGCGAGTCCGACGGCGTCCGCCGCCGGGCTCTTGGCGTCGAGACGGACGTTGATCTGGGCCAGGAAGGGGACTTCGGCCAGGCGGACCGCGCCCCCGGAGGAGCGCGTCGCGGCGGCCAGGCGGTCGGCGGCATGCGCCAGCGGGCTGCGCTGCCGTGCGGT
Source organism: Streptomyces sp. NPDC003943 (assembly GCF_053605265.1). Lineage (NCBI taxonomy): Bacteria > Bacillati > Actinomycetota > Actinomycetes > Kitasatosporales > Streptomycetaceae > Streptomyces > Streptomyces sp. NPDC003943. The sequence goes on from NZ_JBSGIW010000129.1 coordinate 700, forward strand.
CGGAGCGGTGTCAGCCATCGCGGCGGGCTCCCTCGGGGTCGTAGAGGACGGGGCTTGCGACGGTCACGGGCAGCATCCGGTCGCCGACGGGTGCGTAGAGGCGTTCGCCGATGCGGTCCCGGCCGCCCTTGATCAGGGCGAGCGCGAAGGTCCGGCCGAGCGTCGCGCTGCGGTAGCTGGAGGTGACGTGCCCGAGCATCGGGACGGGCGGGGCGGGCAGTTCGCTGTCGGCGACCAGGTGGGTGCCCTCGGGGAGGAGGGCGGCCGGGTCTTCGGGGAGGAGGCCGACGAGGTGCTTGCGGTCGGCGCGCACGGTGTCGGCGCGGGCGTAGGAGCGCTTGCCGATGAAGTCGGCCTTCTTCTTGGACACCGCCCAGCTCATGCCGAGGTCCTGCGGGGTGACCGTGCCGTCGGTGTCCTGGCCGATGATCGGGTACCCCTTCTCCGCGCGCAGGACGTGCATGGTCTCCGTGCCGTACGGAGTGATGCCGTGCGGGGCGCCTGCCTCGTACAGCGCCTCCCACAGGGCGAGGGCCTCCCACGGTGACACGTTGATCTCGTAGGCGAGTTCGCCGGAGAAGCTGATCCGGCACACCCTCGCCTCGATGCCCGCGACCGTCGTCTCCCGCCATGCCATGAACGGGAAGTCGTCGTTGGCGACCGCCAGTCGGGGCGCGAGCGAACCGAGCACCTCGCGAGAACGCGGGCCGACCAGCGCGACGGTGGCCCACTGCTCGGTGACGGAGGCGCAGTGGACGCGGAGTTCGGGCCACTCGGTCTGCAGCCACTCCTCCATCCAGTCCAGTACGGCGGCCGCGTTGCCCGTCGTGGTGGTGACCAGGAAGCGGTCCTTCTCGACGCGGATGACGGTGCCGTCGTCGAAGATCATGCCGTCCAGGCGGCTCATGACGCCGTAGCGGATCATGCCGACCTTCAGGGTGCTCATCATGTTGGTGTAGAGCCGGTCGAGGAAGATCGCGGCGTCCGGGCCCTGCACGTCGATCTTGCCGAGCGTGGAGGCGTCCATGAAGGCCACGCCCTCGCGGGCGGCGCGGCACTCGCGCAGCACGGCCGCGTCCATGTCCTCGCCGTCCTGCGGGTAGTACCAGGGCCGCTTCCACTGGCCGACGTTCTCGAACAGGGCGCCGTGCGCGACATGCCACGGGTGGAGGGCGGTCGTGCGGATCGGGTCGGACAACGCGCCGCGGTCGCGGCCGGCGAGGGTGGCGAAGGAGACGGGGGTGTACGGCGGCCGGAACGTGGGCAGGCCGAGCGCCGAGATGTCCACGCCGAGGAGTTCGGCGACGATCCCGCTCGTCAGGACCCCGCCCGTCCTGCCCTGGTCGTTGGCGGTGCCGGCCGTGGTGTAGCGCTTGGTGTGCTCCACCGAGCGCAGGCCCGCCCCGGTCGCCCGCGCCAGGTCGTCGACCGTGACATCGCGCTGGAGGTCGACGAACCGGGGGGCTCCGGTGCCGGTGGGGACGGCGAACACCTGCATGGGCGGGGTGTGCGGCTGGGCGGCGACGGCCGGGAGGGCCGGCGTCTCGGCGGTGTAGCCCTCCGCCTCGACCGCGCGGGCGCCGGCCGCCGCGCCCTGCGCGAGGGTCGTGGCGAGATCGTGGGCCCCGTTCGCGCTGCCCGCGACGTCCACCGCCTGACGGCAGCTGTCGGGCACGAACGTGCCGAGTGCGTCGTCGTGGCGGAGCCTGCCGCCCGCCTGGCTGAACAGATGCGCGACCGGGTTCCAGCCGCCGGAGACCAGGAGCAGGTCGACGGCGAACTCCCGTCGCCCCACGGACTCCCCGTACGGGGCGACCGTCACGGCGGTGAGGCGGGCCCCGCCCTCCGTGTCCGTGACCGCGTGTCCGGCCAGCACCTCGATCCCGGCGGACCGGGCGCGCTCGGCCCACTCCCCCGGCTCGGGCCGGGTGTCGACGATCGCCGCGATGTCCACTCCCGCCGCCGCCAGATCGAGTGCGGCGGCGTAGGCGCTGTCGTTGGTGGTGAACACGACCGCGTGCCGGCCGGGCAGAACGGCGTACCGGTGGAGGTACGTCCGGGCCGAGGCGGCCAGCATCACACCGGGGCGGTCGTTGTCTCCGAACGCCAGTGAGCGCTCGTGGGCGCCGGTCGCGAGGACCACGCGCCGGGCGCGGATCCGCCAGACGCGCTCGCGGGAGACGTGCTCCGGGGCCTCGGCGCCGAGGTGGTTGGTGCGGTGCTCGACGGCGAGGAGGTGGTTGTCGTCGTAGTGGCCGAAGACGGTGGTGCGCCGCAGGACGCGTACCTCCGGGGCGGCTTCGAGCTGCGCGCGGGTCGTCTCCACCCAGTCGAGGTGTTCGCCGGTGCCGAGCAGGCTGCCGCCGGGTTCCGGCTGGTCGTCGGCGAGGATGACGCGTGCGCCGCTCCGCGCGGCCGCCGCGGCGGCGGCGAGACCGGCCGGGCCCGCGCCGACGACCAGCAGGTCGCAGTGGGCGTGTACGGCGTCGTAGCGGGCGGGGTCCGGTTCGGTGGCGAGGCGTCCCTGGCCCGGGAGGCTGCTCGCGACCAGGCCGTCGTAGAGTTCGACCGTCGTGGCGGGGAGCATGGGCTCGGGGAAGGGTGCCTCGATCTGGACGACCGCGTTGGGTTCCTCCACGCCGGCCGAGAAGATGCCGCGGGGGCGGCCGAGTCTGATGCTGGTCGCTGCCGCGATCACACCGTTGGCGAGGAGGGCGGAGGCGAGGGTGTCGCCCCGGAACCCTTCGTACCGGATGCCGTCGAAGGTGAAGCCCAGTCGGTCGTCGCGGTCGACCCGCCCGCCGTCCGACAGACGGAACGCCTGACCGGGCACGCCCCATGCGGGGAACTCCCGCGTCGTCCCCGTCTGCGGGCCGGTGGTCGTGTGCCGCCCTTCGGGCTCGCTCGCGGTCTTCCCCGGGCGGACCGGATCCGCTGGGCGCGGCTCGGTGGTGGCCGGGCGCGCCTCCCCCGGCCTGTACACCGCCAGGATCTCGTTCGTCGCCGTGTCCCGCACCGCGTTGAACCACCTGCGGCAGCCCGCCGCATGGCTCCATCGCTCGGCGAACGGGCCCTTGGGGTTGTCGCGGAAGAACAGGTACCGCGCCCACTCCTCGTCGGTGAGGGCGGCGGGATCCTCGGGGTAGGGCACGTGCGCCTGGCCGCCGTAGTGGAACTCGGCCTCGTCGCGGGGCCCGCACCACGGGCAGGGGATGAGCAGCATGGTTCGGCTCCCTAGTGGGCCACCGCGGCCGCGCCGTGCTCGTCGACGAGCGCGCCGGTGGTGAAACGGTCGAGCGAGAAGGCGGCGTTCAGGGGGTGGGGGGTGTCGTGGGCGATGGTGTGGGCGTAGACCCAGCCGAGGCCCGGGGTGGCCTTGAAACCGCCCGTGCCCCAACCGCAGTTGAGATAGAGGTTGTCGACCGGGCTGAGGCCGACGATCGGCGAGGCGTCCGGGCTGACGTCGACGATGCCGCCCCAGGTGCGCAGCACGTGGGCGCGGGCGAAGACCGGGAAGAGTTCCAGCGCGGCGGACATCTGGTCTTCGATGATGTGGAAGGCACCGCGCTGGGTGTAGGAGTTGTACGAGTCGATGCCGGCGCCCATCACCAGCTCGCCCTTGTGCGCCTGGCTGACGTACACGTGGACGGCGTTGGACATGACCACCGTGGGGTGGACCGGCTCCAGGAGTTCGGAGACCAGGGCCTGCAGCGGGTGGCTCTGGAGCGGGAGTTCGATGCCGGCCATGGCGGCGAGGACCGAGGTGTGGCCGGCGGAGCACAGGGCCACCTTGCCCGCGCCGATGGGACCGCGCGTGGTCTGGACGCCGACCACCCGGCCGCCGACCACGTCCAGGCCGGTGACCTCGCAGTTCTGGATGATGTCGATGCCGGCGGTGTCCGCCGAGCGGGCGAAGCCCCAGGCCACGTAGTCGTGCTTGGCGATGCCGGCGCGCGGCTGGTAGGTGCCGCCGAGGACCGGGTAGCGCACGTCCGGGGAGGTGTTGACGATCGGGCAGACTTCCCTGACCTGCTCCGCGTCCAGCCATTCGGCGTCGACGCCGTTGAGCCGGTTCGCCTCCACCCGGCGCACGCTGTCGCGGACGTCCTGCAGGCTGTGGGCGAGGTTCAGCACGCCGCGCTGGGAGAAGAGGATCGGGTAGTCCAGCTCCTCCTCGAGGCCCTCCCACAGTTTGAGCGCGTGCTCGTAGATGCCGGCGCTCTCGTCCCACAGGTAGTTGGAGCGGATGATCGTGGTGTTGCGGGCCATGTTGCCGCCGCCCAGCCAGCCCTTCTCCAGGACCGCGACGTCGGTGATGCCGTGGTTCTTGGCCAGGTAGTGGGCGGTGGCCAGGCCGTGTCCGCCGCCGCCCACGATCACCACGTCGTACGAGCGCCTGGGCTCGGGATCGCGCCAGAGCCAGTCGGGGTGGTCGGGGAGGTCGGCGCCTGGGGTGCTGGGGCTCATCGGACGTCTCCGTCTTCCGAAAGGTGCGGGTAGAGCGGGTACTTGGCCGCGAGCGTCTCGGTGCGGGCGCGCAGGGCGGCCACGTCCGGCCCGGGCTGGAGGGCCAGGGCGATCACGTCGGCGACTTCGGCGAAGTCCTCCTCCGTGAAGCCCCGGGTGGCCAGGGCCGGCGTTCCGATGCGCAGGCCGGAGGTGACCATGGGCGGGCGCGGGTCGAAGGGGACGGCGTTGCGGTTGACGGTGATGCCGATCCCGTGCAGCAGGTCCTCGGCCCGCTTTCCGTCGAGTTCGGAGTCCCGCAGGTCGACGAGGACGAGGTGGACGTCCGTGCCGCCCGTCAGGACCTTCACTCCGGCCGCGGCCGTGTCGGGCCGGGTGAGGCGCTCGGCGAGGAGGCGGGCACCGGCCAGCGTACGGGCCTGGCGTTCGGCGAACTCGGGCGACGCCGCCACCTTGAAGGAGACCGCCTTCGCGGCGATGACGTGCTCCAGTGGGCCGCCCTGCATCCCGGGGAACACCGCTGAGTTGATCTTCTTGGCGAGGTCGGCGTCGTCGGTGAGGATGACTCCGCCGCGGGGACCGCCGAGTGTCTTGTGCGTCGTGGTGGTGACCACATGCGCGTGCGGGACGGGGCTGGGGTGCAGTCCGGCGGCGACCAGGCCCGCGAAGTGCGCCATGTCGACCATGAGGAGGGCGCCGACCTCGTCGGCGATCCGCCGGAAGGCCGCGAAGTCCAGTTTCCTGGGGTACGCCGACCAGCCCGCGATGATCATCTTGGGCCGGTGTTCCTTGGCGAGCCGCTCGACCTCCTCCATGTCGACGAGGTGGTCGGTCTCGGAGACGTGGTACGGCACGACGTTGAGCATCTTGCCGCTGTAGTTGATGCGCATGCCGTGGGTGAGGTGGCCGCCGTGCGCGAGGTCGAGGCCGAGAACGGTGTCGCCCGGCTGGAGGAGGGCGAAGAAGACGGCGGTGTTCGCCTGTGCGCCCGAGTGCGGCTGGACGTTGGCGAAGCGGGCCCCGAAGAGGGACTTGACGCGCTCGATGGCCAGGCGCTCGGTGACGTCCACGTGTTCGCAGCCGCCGTAGTAGCGGCGGCCGGGGTAGCCCTCGGCGTACTTGTTGGTCGCGACCGACCCCTGGGCCTCCATCACGGCGGACGGCGCGAAGTTCTCGGAGGCGATCATCTCGAGGGTGGACTGCTGGCGGTGCAGCTCTGCGCGCAGTGCCTCGTGGACCTCGGGGTCCAGCTCGGCCAGGGAGGTGTTCAGCACGTTCATACGGTGTTCGCGTTCCTCTCGGCGGCCTCGACGACGTGGGCGAGTTGCAGGGCCCTCGTCATGGGGCCCACGCCTCCGTCAGCCACGGAGGCGGGACATGGTCGGGTCGAACAGCGGCTCCTCGGCGACGACCGCCTCGACGCGCCGGTCGAAGTAGCCGATGTGCAGGGTGGTGCCGGGGGTGGTGAGTTCCGTCGGGAGCCAGGCGTACGCGATGCCCTTGCCGATCGTGTAGCCGTAGGCGGCGCTGGTGACGTAGCCGACCGCTCGGTCGCCGTCGTAGACCGGCTCCTTGCCGAGGACGACCGACTGCGGGTCGTCGATGGTGAGGCAGGTCAGCTTGCGCCGTACGTCTTCCCTGCGGCGCTCCAGGGCTGCCTTGCCGATGAAGTCGCCCTTGTCGGGCTTGACGGCGAAGCCGACGCCGGCCTCGTAGGGATCGTGCTCGTAGGTCATGTCGGTGCCGAAGGAGCGGTAGCCCTTCTCCAGGCGGAGGCTGTTGAAGGCGCCGCGGCCGGCGATGACGCCGCCGAGCGGCTCGGCCGCCTGCCACAGGGTGTCCCACAGCTTCAGGCCCTGGTCGGCGGTGGTGTAGAGCTCCCAGCCGAGCTCGCCGACGTACGACAGTCGCATCGCGGTGACGGGCACCGAGCCGATGTACGCGCGCTTGGCGCGGAAGTACTTCAGGCCGTCGCCCGAGAAGTCCTCGTCCGTCAGCGGCTGCAGGACCTTGCGGGCCAGGGGGCCCCACAGGCCGATGCAGCAGGTGCCGGCGGTGATGTCGCGCACCTGGACCGTGCCGTCGGCCGGCAGGTGGCGGGTGAGCCAGTCGAGGTCCAGGTTGCCGTTGGCGCCGACCTGGAAGTGGTCGGGGGCCAGCCGGGCGACGGTGACGTCGCTGCGGATGCCGCCGTCGTGGTCAAGGAGCAGGGTGTACGTCACCGAGCCGACCGATTTGGCGACCTTGCCGGTGGTCAGTCCCTCCAGGAAGTCCGCGGCACCCGGGCCGCTGACCTCGAGTCGCTTGAGGGCCGTCATGTCGTACATCGCGACGGTCTCACGGGTGGCCTGTGCCTCGGCGCCGACGACGGGCGACCAGAACCGCGCGGCCCAGTCGTTCGGGGTGGGGATGTTGCGGCCTTCGACCAGCCCCGCGTTGGCCTCGTACCACTGGGGGCGTTCCCAGCCGCTCGCCTCCAGGAAGAACGCGCCGTGCTCCTGCTGGCGGGTGTGGAAGGGGCTCGTGCGGATCGGGCGGGGGTCCCCCGACGGCTGGAGGGGGTGGATGATGTCGTAGACCTCGACGAAGTTCCGGCAGTCGCGGGCCAGGACGTACTCCGGGGACAGCTGGTGCGGCTCGAAGCGGTTGACGTCGCACTCGTGCAGGTCGAAGGACGAGCAGTGGCCGTCGACGAGCCATTCGGCCATGGCGCGGCCCACGCCCGCGGAGTGGGTGACCCACACCGCCTCCGCCACCCAGAAGCCCTTGACGTCCTGGGACTCGCCGAGGAGCGGGAAGTTGTCGGTGGTGAAGGAGAACAGGCCGTTGATGCCCTCCTCGACCTTGGCCTCCGCCGTCGCGGGGAGCAGCGACCGGGTCTCGGTCCAGGCGTCCTCGAAGTCCTCCTCGGTGAACTCGAGGACCGAGGGCATGTGGTCGGCCTCGTCGACGGAGAGGATGTCGTCGGCCGAGACGGGCATCGGGCGGTGGCCGTAGTAGCCGATGCCGATGCCGTCGAAGCGGTCGCGGTAGTAGAGGTCGGCGTCCTGGTGGCGCAGGATCGGTCGTACCGCCTCCTCCGTCTGGCCCGCGAGCGCCGGGACCGGGCCGGTCCAGGCGAGCTGGTGGGCGAGCGGGGTCAGCGGGAGGTTCATGCCGGCCATGCGGGCGATCTTCGGGCCCCAGATGCCGGCGCAGCACACCACGATGTCGGCGGCGATCTCGCTCCGGTCGGTGAGGACGCCGGTCACCCGGCCCTCGCTCTGCCGGATGTCGAGGACTTCGTGGCGGGCCAGGAAGGTGACGCCGCGTTCGGTGGCCCGGCGGATCTGCGCCTCGACGGCGAGGACGGCCTTGGCGATCCCGTCCGTCGGGATCAGCAGGCCGCCGAGGATCCTGTCCCGGTTCACCAGCGGATGCCGCTCGACGCACTCGTCGGCGCTCAGCATGCGGGCCTCGATGCCCCAGGCGGTGATCCAGCCGTGGCGGCGGTGCAGTTCCGCGAGGCGTTCGGGGGTGGTCGCCACTTCGAGGCCGCCGACCTGCAGGAAGCAGGGCTTGCCGTCGACGTCGAGGGAGCAGAACTTCTCGACGGTGTAGCGGGCCAGCTCGGTCATGGTCTTGGAGGAGTTCGTCTGGAAGACGAGGCCGGGGGCGTGTGACGTGGAGCCCCCGGTCGCGGGGAGCGGGCCCTGGTCGACCACGGTCACTTCGGTCCAGCCGCGTGCGGAGATCTCGTCCGCGAGCGCCGCTCCCACGACGCCCGCTCCGATGATCACCACTCGGGGTCCCGCCATCGCCGCACCTCCTGATTCAAAACCAGTCAAGTTGCTTGCTGCGCAACATGGTTCAGGTTGCGCAACTCAATGTGCCGGTCACGGAGAGGGGTGTCAAGGGGTCGGTGACGCCGGCGAAGAGCCCGGAACGCGGCAATGCCCGGCGGGCGGCGCACACAGGTGCGCACCGCCCGCCGGGCATCTCGGACCGTCTTCCCGGCGTGGGCTACTTGAGCCAGGCGTCGACCTTGCCGCGGTTGGCCTCCACCCACTTCTTCGCCGCCGCCTCGGGCGACATCTTGTCCACCGCGATGTACTTGGCCACGGTGTTCTGGTCGTCGTTGGTCCAGGTGAAGTTCTTCACCAGACGGTAGGCCGGGCTGCCGGACTGCGCGAACCTCGCGCTGACGATCTTGTCGAGGTCGTACACGGGATAGTCGCAGGCGATCTTCGCCGCGTCGGCGTCACAGCCCGTCGTGTACGCGGGCAGGTTCACCTTGACCAACGGCACCTCGGACAGGAACCACTGCGGCTCGTAGAAGTAGCCGATCACCCATTTCCTGTTCTTCTCGGCGTCCCGGAAGGACTGGATGAGCGCGGTCTCGCTGCCCGCGTACACCACCTTGAAGTCCAGCTTCAGGTTCGTCACCAGCGCCGCGTCGTTGGTGACGTACGAGGGGTCGCCGTCAAGGAGCTGGCCCTTGCCGCCCGACTCGGAGGTCCTGAACTCGGACGCGTACTTGTTCAGGTTCTTCCAGTCGGTGATGTCCGGGTGCGCCTTGGCCAGCCACGGCGGCACGTACCAGCCGATGATGCCCTTGTTGCCGGTCGAGCCGGCGCTCACGGCGGTCTTCTGCTGGGCGATGTACTTCTTCTTCAGATCGTCGTGACCCCAGTTCTCCAGGACGGCGTCGACCTCGCCCGTCCCGAAGCCCTGCCAGGCGATCTCCTCCTTCAGGTCCTTCTTCTTGACCGTACAGCCGAGGTCTTTCTGCGCGACGTACGCGACGACCGCCGCGTCCGCCTCGTAGCCCACCCACGGGTTGACCGCGAGATTGAAGGTGCCGCACTTGCCCGGGCTGCCCGAATCCGCGGAGTCGACACCGACCTTCGCACCGCCGCAGGCGGTGAGGGTCAGCCCGAGGACGGTCACGACGGCTGCGCCGGCCGTGCCGATTCCCCACTGTCGTACCTGTGCTGCCATGCTGGTGCTCCTTACGCGCTCGCGCGTCGCGCCGCTGCCTGGGTGATCCGGTCGAACATGACTCCGAGAAAGACGATCGCGAGTCCCGCCGCGAGCCCCTTCCCGTACAGCTGGCTCTGTGAGAACCCGGCCACGACGTCGTAGCCGAGGGCGCCCGCCCCCACCAGGCCGCCCACGACGACCATCGACAGCACATAGATCAGGCCCTGGTTGGTGGCGAGCGTCAGGGCGCCGCGTGACATCGGCAGTTGAACCTTGGTGATGATCTGCCAGGTGTTGCACCCGGCGGACACGGCCGCCTCGACGGTGGTCCCGGGCACGGCCCGCACCCCGTCCGCGATGATCTTGATGGCGACCGGCACCGCGTAGACGACCGCGGCGACGATGGCCGTGAAGCGGGTCGCGCCGAACAGCGCCAGGAACGGCACGAGGTAGACGAACGGCGGCATGACCTGTGCCGCGTCCAGGGAGGGCCGCAGCACCCGGTCCACGAGCATGCTGCGCCCCATCCACACCCCGAGGACGATGCCGAGCAGCATGACCAGCACCGTCGCCACGAGGGTCGACGCCAGCGTCGTCATGGCGTCCGACCACAGACCGGTGCCGACCAGCAGACCCACGCACACGGCCGTGGTGGCCCCGGCCCGCCAACCGCCGAGCACGCCGCCGAGCGCGATCAGCACCGCGCCGACGAGCCACCACGGGGAGTCGGTGAGCAGCGTCTGGAGCGGATTGAGCAGGCCGCTGGTGATGCCGTCGCGGAAGGCGTTGGTGAGGCCCGAGAGGTTGTCCTGCACCCAGGTGGTCACGCTGTCCGCAGCGCGCGCGATGGAGCCGCCGGTGCCGCCGTCGCCGGGGAACTCCGCCGCCCACACATAGGTGTGCGACAGGTAGACGAGGACCGCGGTGGCCGCCGCTCCCGCGCCGAGCAGCGGCCCGCGCCACCCGAGGAGGCGGTTCTTCGAACGCCGGGCCGTCTCCTCGCGGGCGCCGGCCGCGGTGGTGACCCGGTCGAGGACGATCGCCATGACGACGATGGCGAGTCCCGCGTTGAAGGCCGTTCCCACATCGAGCGACTGAAGGGCCTGGATGACGGTCTTGCCGAGGCCGGGCGCGTCGATCAGCGCGGCGATGGTCACCATGGCCAGGGCGGCCATGATCGACTGGTTGACGCCCATCACCACGGTCCGCTTCGACATGGGCAGCAGGACCTTCAGCAGTGTCTGACGTCGTGTCGCGCCCAGCGACTCGGCGGCCTCGACGGTGGTGTCGGGGACGGAGCGGATGGCGTGCGCGGTGATGCGGATCGCGGGCGGTGCCGCGTAGATCACGGTGGCGATCGTGGCGGAGGCCCCGCCGATGAGGAAGAACAGGGTCAGCGGGGCCAGGTAGACGAAGGTCGGCATCGTCTGCATGAAGTCCAGGAAGGGCGTCACGATCCGGTTGAACCGGTCGGACAGCCCCGCCCCCACGCCCAGCGGAATCGCGAACAGCAGCGCCACGAAGACCGCGGAGAGGGTGAGCGACAGGGTGTCCATGCTCTCCTGCCACAGTCCCTGCAGCCCCAGGAAGGTGAAGCCCGCCACGGCCAGGAGGGCGACCCGCCAGTTGCCCACGGCCCAGGAGACGTAGCCCGCGATGCCGACGACGCCGAGCCATCCGATCTGCGGGACGGGGCGGCCCGCGGGGGGCTGTGAGATCAGGTGCTGGACGAAGGTCACCAGGTTGTCGATGACCAGGCGGATCTCGTTGAAGAAGTAGAGGAAGAGCGGGCTGGAGTTGCGGTCCGCGCCGATCGAGTCGTTGACGTCGTTGAACCACCGGTGCAGGTCGGTGAGGTCCGCCGCCGCCAGGGTCAGGGTCTGCTTTCCGCGGAGGACCACGAAGAGCAGCAGCCAGGCGGCCAGGATCGCGGCCACCAGCGCCCGCCGGCCGACCCTGCGTACGCCGGCCAGGGGGGCGGACTTCTCCAGGGCGACGGCCATCACGCGCCGCCTTCCTGCCCGGCGACCACCGCGAGGATCTCCTCGTCGCCGACGATGCCGAGCAACTTGCCGTCCTCCACGACCTTGACCGGCCTGTCGGCCGCCAGTACCGCCCGGGTGGCCTCCTTCACCACGACGTCCGGGCCCAGCTCGGGACCGTCCAGGGCGTCATGGGGCTCCACCGGGCGCATGATCCACCGCAGGGTGAGCACATCGCCGCGCGGCACGTCCTTGACGAACTCGCGGACGTAGTCGTCGGCCGGGGCGCCCACCAGCTCGTCGCCGGTGCCGCACTGGACCGTCTTGCCGTCGCGCATGATCAGGATGCGGTCGCCCAGCTTGAGCGCCTCGGAGAGGTCGTGGGTGATGAAGACCATCGTCTTGCCGACCTCGTGGTGCAGCCGGACGACCTCGTTCTGCATGTCGCGGCGGATCAGCGGGTCGAGTGCCGAGAAGGGCTCGTCGAAGAAGAGCACGTCGGGGTCGCCGGCCAGCGCCCGGGCGAGGCCGACGCGCTGCTGCATGCCGCCCGAGAGCTGGTCGGGGTAGGAGTTCTCGTAGCCTGCGAGGCCGACCAGTTCGACGACCTCCAGGGCCCGCGCGGTGCGCTCGGCCCTGCTCGTGCCGCGGATCTCCAGACCGAAGGCCACGTTGTCCACCACCCGGCGGTGGGGCAGCAGCCCGAAGTGCTGGAAGACCATGGAGAACTTGCGGCGCCGCAGATCGCGCAGGCGCCTGCCGTCGGCTGCACGGATGTCCTCGCCCTCGAAGACGAGCTCACCGGCGGTGGGTTCGATCAGCCGGGTCAGACATCGCACCAGCGTGGACTTGCCGGAGCCGGACAGGCCCATGACGACGAACACCTCGCCCTTGCGGACGTCGAAGCCGACGTCGCGGACGGCGGCGGTGCACCCGGTGCGGTCCATGAGCTCGCGGCGGGTGAGACCGCGCAGCTCCTCGGAATCCGGTACCTGGTCGGCCCTCGGCCCGAACACCTTCCACAGCCGGCGCACGGAAATGACCGGAGTGCCGTACGAATCCTGGTGCGCGCCGTGCCGCTGCGACACCTCGGTCTGCGTTGGGGTCATGGTCGACCTCTCTTCGGCATTCAGCCGCGGAACCAGTGTTGCGGCCGGGGTTGGATGTTCTGCCAGATGTGTTTGGGCTCTCGGTACTCGTCCAGGCCGGTCGGTCCCAGCTCCCGGCCCACGCCCGAGTGCCCGAAGCCACCCCATTCCGCTTGCGGCACGTAGGGGTGGTAGTCGTTGATCCACACCGTGCCGTGGCGCAGCCGCCGCGCGACCCGCTGGGCCTTGCCGGCGTCCTGCGTCCACACGGCTCCGGCGAGTCCGTACTCGGTGTCGTTGGCGATGCGTACGGCGTCGTCCTCGTCGGTGAAGCGCTCGACGGTGAGCACGGGCCCGAAGGACTCCTCGTGCACGACGCGCATGTCCTGCCGGCACTCGTCGAGGACGGTCGGCGGGTAGTAGAAGCCGCTCCCGAGGGCCGGGTCGTCGGGCCGTTCACCGCCGCAGCGCAGTACGGCGCCCTCGGCGATGCCTGCCGCGACGTACGCCTCGACCTTCTCCCGGTGCCGCGCGGAGATCAGCGCTCCGGTCTCGGCCTCGGGGTCGAAGGGGCCGCCGAGGCGGATCCGCCGGGCGCGCCGGACGACCTCGTCGACGAACCGGTCGTGCAGCGAGTCCTCGACGATCAGCCGGGCGCCGGCCGAGCAGACCTGCCCGGAATGCAGGAAGGCGGCCGTGAGAGCGAAGTCCACGGCCGTCTCGAAGTCGGCGTCGGCGAAGACCACGTTGGGGTTCTTGCCACCGAGCTCCAGCGCCACCTTCTTCACGGTCGCCGCGGCGGCGGCCATGATCCGCTTGCCGGTCTCCAGGCCGCCCGTGAAGGAGACCATGTCGACGGCGGGGTCCTCGGAGAGCGGGGCGCCCGCCTCGGGCCCGGCACCCAGGACGAGGTTGGCGGCGCCGGCCGGGAGCCCGGCCTCCTCCAGCGCCTTCATCAGCAGGATCGAGGTGGAGGGGGTGAGTTCACTGGGCTTGAGGACGATCGTGTTGCCGGCGAGGAGCGCCGGGGCGACCTTCCAACTCGCCTGCAGCAGCGGATAGTTCCAGGGAGTGATCAGCCCGCACACGCCGATCGGCTCGTAGACGACGCGACTTATGGCATCGTCGCGGCCGGTGTCGATCACCCGCCCGGCGTCGATGCCGCCGATCCCGCCGTAGTAGCGGAAGCAGGAGACGACGTCGGCGATGTCGTACTCGCTCTCCACCAGCCGCTTGCCGGTGTCCAGCGACTCGGCGCGGGCGAACTCCTTGGCGTCGCGCTCGATGAGGTCGGCGGTCCGCAGCAGCAGCGCGCCGCGCTCCCGCTCGGAGGTGCGCGGCCAGGGGCCCTCGTCGAAGGCCCGGCGGGCCGCGGCGATCGCCGCATCGGTGTCGGGGCGCGTCCCTTCCGAGACGGTCGCGGTGAGCGAGCCGTCAGCGGGACAGCGGATCTCCCGGAATCCACCGGCCACCGGGTCCCGCCATTCCCCAGCCACATACAGATCTGCCACGCGCCAAGCCCTTCAGCCGAAATGCGTTGCGCATCATGCATTCAATTGCTTGTGGTGGAACACCTTGGCGAACCCGCAGACCTGCGTCAAGAGGTCGGCGCATGACGATTTCGCTGGACCGGCACTTGCCCAACCACCCTTGACCACAAGGGGAGTCGACTCGACCATGTTGCGTATCGCTCACCATGTTGTGCATGACGCACCAATGGAGGTTGCTGTGTCCCCCAAGTACCCTCGACCGCAGCCCGGCAGTGAATACGTCCTCACCCTCTCGTGTCCCGACAGCGCCGGACTGGTCCACGCGGTGAGCGGCTTCCTCGTCAGGAACTCGGGAAACATCGTGGAAAGCCAGCAGTTCGACGATCGGCTCCAGGGCCGTTTCTTCATGAGGGTCCACTTCGACGTCTCCGACCCGGACACGAATGCGAAAACCCTGCGTTACCGATTCGGTCCCGTCGCCGAGGCATACCAAATCGACTGGACCCTGAGCGAGGCGTCGACCCCGACCCGGACGCTCATCATGGTGTCCAGGTTCGGCCACTGCCTCAACGATCTGCTCTTTCGCCGGCGCACCGGTGCCCTCAACATCGAGGTCCCCGCGATCGTCTCCAACCACCGGGACTTCGAGGGACTGGCGGAGACCTACGGCATCCCCTTCCACCACATCCCGGTCACCAGGGACACCAAGGCCGAGGCCGAGGCGCGCCTGATGGAGCTGGTACGCGAACTGGACATCGACCTGGTCGTGCTGGCCCGCTACATGCAGATCCTCTCCGACGACCTGTGCAAGCAGCTCGAAGGCCGCGCCATCAACATCCACCACTCCTTCCTGCCCAGTTTCAAGGGCGCGCGCCCGTACGAGCAGGCCTACGCCCGCGGCGTGAAGCTCGTCGGCGCGACCGCGCACTACGTGACACCGGACCTGGACGAGGGACAGATCATCGAGCAGGACGTGGTCAGGGTGGACCACTCGCTCGACCCCGGGGACCTGGTCACGGTCGGACGGGACGTGGAGGCACAGGTCCTCGCGCACGCGGTGAAGTGGCACAGCGAGAGCCGCGTCATGGTGTACGACAACCGCACGGTGGTCTTCCGCTGAGCGGTACGGCGTGAGGGGGCGGGGCTGGTCGTGCTGCGCGCACCAGCTGGTGACGGTGGCGAGCAGCTGGGGGTCGACCGTG
>NZ_JBSGIW010000130.1:0-15240 GCF_053605265.1 Streptomyces sp. NPDC003943
ACAGCAAGGTCGTAGCTCATGCCCGGAGGTTCTCATACCGCACTGAAAGACCTCCGGGCTGGTGTCAGCACATACAGCCAAAAGAAACGACGTCTAAGGCCTACGGCTCCCGCGCGAACCGCGCCTATCTGCGCAGACGTGGCATCGGCTGCACGATCCCGGAGAAGGCCGACCAGGTCCGCAATCGGAAGAAGCTCGGCTCCCGTGGCGGCCGACCGCCGAAGTTCGACAAGGTCGACTACCGCGAGCGACACGCGGTGGAGTGCGGGATCAACCGGCTGAAGAGGCACCGGGCGGTGTCGACGAGATACGACAAGCTGGCTGTCCGCTACGAAGCGACCGTACTGGTCGCTGCCATCAATGAGTGTGACAAGCACCAGAGCGGGGCGGAAGGTTCCGGGAAAACCCTTCAAGGACATCACTACTGACCTGCCACCCTGGTGAGATGCTGCTCAAACTGACCGGCTCCAGCTGTTCGGGCAAGACCACGCTCGCCTACTCCGTGGGCGATCGGCTGGAGCGGATCGCCGTGCACGACTTCGACGAGCTCGGCGTACCGGAAGGCGCCGATCGCCATTGGCGAAACCGCATGACCGAGATGTGGGTGCGTCGCGCGCTGGAATACCAGGCCCGTGGAGTCGACCTCCTGCTGACCGGGCAGTCCCCGCTGGGAGAGGTCCTGGCCAGCCCCTCCGCCCCGTTGCTGGATGGCATCGCGGTCTGTCTGGTCGACGTGTCCGACGAGGCCCGGCGCGGCAGGCTCACCAAGCGCGACTCGGACCGATGGGACGCTCCGGCGGTCGACGCCTTTCTCGGCTGGGCCGCCTGGCACCGCAAGCACGCCGAGGATCCCCGTTCCCGACCCGACGTCATCATCGACGACAGCTGGCCCCGCATGGCCTGGCGCCGCTGGACCGGGTGGACCGCCGACGATCGGCGATGGTGCACCCACCTGCTCGACACCACGGACCAGCCTGTCGCGGAATCCGTAGATCAGGTTGAGCAATGGGTGACCGAACAGCGCGACACGCTCCGATCCGGCCGTCTCCCCCTGTCGCGGGGCTGGTCAGACCAGACAGCCGCCTGAGCCGACCACGACTCCTGATCCACTTTCGCAACAGACCCCAGTGCTCCAGCGTTCGGATTCCCTCCTGCGAGTCCAGGTCCGGCGCATAGGTGGGCAGCTGGAGAACAAGGCATATTCCCCTCCGCCGGAACTGACACTCCCTCTGGCGACGCCAGATATGCCCCGGCTCCCGGCTTCGGCCGGATGAGGCCGGCCGCCCAATAAACAACTGGGCGAACAGTGCGTACCGTGAAACGATTCCGGTTCGAACGGGGGAGGCGGGGCGGTATGGGACTGGACTACAGTTATGAGATCTTCATGCCCCGTCGGAGTGTCGTGAGGGCGCTGACCCGGCTGGCCGAGCTCGCCCCTCAAGGCCGCGAGACGCCGCTGCTTCCGGTGATCCTGCCGGGCGGGGAGCGGTTGCTCGTACCGTTCACCTCCAAGTTCAAGAGCGAGCCGGTCGACTGTTCGGCAGGCGGCACGCTCGAACTGGATACCTCGATCATGGTGGGAGTCGACGAGGCGGTGCGCGAGTTCTTCCTCCGCGATGTCGACAGGGTCGACGAGCGGGGGAGGGTGCCCGTCGGGTACATCTACCTGACTGTGAGGTTTTCGCCCGCGTGGCACCCGGACTTCGCGTCACTGCAGTTCACGGCGGCTACCTCGAACATGAGCCGGATGTTCGTGCAGTCGGCGAATGTCAGGAAGATGTTCACCGACCTCACTGCTGTGGCTGGTGGTGTGTGCTGCCTGCTCGACACCGAGACCGACGTCTTCGACGTCTGCTGGCTCAACGGCGAGACGGTCAGCGGCGTGACTGTCCCGGGTGCTCGTTTCTCGCGCTTCCACGATCTCGTCGCCGCCTGGCGCGAGCCGGCGGGGTAGAGGGGGAACGCCTCTCGTAACGGACGCGGCGGCTGTCCATGAGCGATTCGAGTCCCGAACGATTGCCATGGGCCACCTGTCCGCAGCACAGACCCGGCGAGGGCACCGCAACGCGGGTGCCGTCCAACTCAGGCTTCGCCGCCGGTCTGAAGGATCCTGGCATCCTCCATCGGACCGTCCGTCGCGCTCCTGAACTCGGCAACCTCTCGTTCGGATGCCCCGTCTACCACAGGGCTGACCTGTCATCGCCGTGAAAAGACCTGTGGGCGACCACATCCCAGGCGGGCAAAAGGGCTGACCCCTGCGAAAGGAGTGTCGGTCTCGCCGGCCGGGTTGCCGGGTCCCGCCGGATGGGTGTTGCCGTGTCGGCGCCCTGATACGAACGTCTGGACTGGAACGTCTGGACTGGAATGCCTTGACGGGAATGCCTGGACTGGAATGCCGGCCGCCGCCCTCACCCAGGCGCGCATGACCACCGGGCATCACCAAGCGTGACCACCAGGCGTGACCACCGGTGCGCGGCCGTGTTGCCCGGGTGCGGAAGGGGCAGGGCCGGCGGAAGGAGCGCCGCCCAGGGCTGCCGCGTCTCGTCGCCCCGGGGGTTGGCGGGCCTCGGCGGCGGCCGAGGGGCAATGCTCCTTCTCGGAGTCGCTTTGGACAGGGCGGAGGGTTCTACGCGTGTCGGAATGGGTGCCTCCATATGGGAAGACACCATGCACGCAGGGCTCGGTTGGAGGTATGCCCACAACTGTCCGCCAAAGGGTCGTTCAGCCCCCGGGCCGGGGGAGAATCCCGTCGCACTGTCAAGAAACAAAGGAAAGATCTGTGCGAGCAAGACTCTCCGGCCTGACTGCCTCCGTGGCCGCATGCGGACTACTGGGCTCCCTCGTCACCGCCTGCGGTACATCCGGGAGCGGCGCGACGACGTTGCGGCTGGTGGCTCCCGAGTACGGGGACAGTCCGGCCACCAGCTCCAAGGCGTACTGGGACAAACTGGCCGCCGCGTTCACCGCCGCCCATCCCGGGACGAAGGTCGAGGTGACGCTCTACCCATGGGCCGACGTCGACCGCGAGGTCACCCGTATGGTCCAGGAGGACAACGCGCCGGACGTGGCCTTGATGGGCGCCTACTCCGACTTCGCCGCCCAGGGCCGTCTCTACGCCGCCGACGACGTGCTGTCCATCAGCTCGGAGGCCAACTTCCTGCCGCCGCTCGCGGACGCGGGCTCGATCCACTACACCCTCTACGGCCTGCCTTTCGTCGCCAGCAGCCGCCTGCTCTTCTACAACAAGGACCTCTTCGACAAAGCCGGAGCGACGCCCCCGAAGACCTGGTCGGACCTGAAGAGCGCCGCCAAGGCGCTGAAGAAGGAGGGCGTGCTCTACCCCTACGCCCTGCCGCTGGGGCCGGAGGAGGCACACGCCGAAGCCCTGATCTGGGAGGTGAGCAACGGCGGCGGATACACCGACACCACCGGTGCCTACAGCATCGCGTCCGAGCGGAACACGCAGACCTTCCGCTGGATCAAGGACAACCTGGTCACGCCGGGGCTCACCGGCCCTGTCCCGCCGGCCGAACTCAACCGGCAGGACGCCTTCGCCGCGTTCCTGCGTGGCGATGTCGGCATGGTCAACGGCTACCCTTCCCTCCTTCACGAGGCACAAGCCAAGGGCATGAAGGTCGGCACCCTGACGATGCCGGTGTCGGACACGCTGAGCGACGGGGAGGTGCCGCCTTCGGTGGGCGTCGCCGACTGGATGATGGCCTTCAAACACGATGACAACCGCGAACTGGTGGGCTCTTTCCTCGACTTCGTCTACGAGGACAAGAACCTCACCGAGTTCGCCGGGCGCTATCACCTTCTTCCCTCGACGGTGACCGCCACCCAGAACTCGCAGTACGCGGCGACCGATCCGAGCGCCGAGCAGTTCCTGACCGCGCTGCGCAGCGCCGAGCTGTATCCGGTCAACGAACCGTCCTGGCTGAAGGTCAGCAACACCATCAAGCGCAACATCGGCAAGGCCGTCGCCCCCACCAACGACCCGAAGGCCGTGCTGGAGGACATAGCCCAGCAGGCCCGCGACGCAGCCCAGCAGAGGTAGCCCCCAAGGACCGCGGCACGACGATCGCCGTTCCCTCGCCTCCCGTCCCACCGGACGCTTCTTCCTCCGTCGCTCGCGACGTGCCCACAAGGCACGCGGGGCGGCGCCCCTCCCCGCCGGCCCATCGGCCGAGGCCGTCGCAGGCGTCGCCGCGCGGTTCCGTGTGCCGCAGACCGGTTCGCCTCTGAACCACGGCCCGGCGGACTTGCCGCAACTTCCGACTTCCGGTCATCCGACGTCCCCCACGGTGTGATCGTCGGCGAGAACGGGGCCGCAAGTCGAACCTGCTGGAGCGATCCGCACCATCCTGGTGGCGCTACGGGCCTTCGAGGCTGACGCCGAGCCTTGCATAGCCCGGCTGGCCCACCGCTTCGCCCCTTGGACGAAGGTTGCAACAGCTGAGGGCTCCTGAGGGCAGCCCACTGGCTGACCACTGACTGCGAAGGACTGCAACGCCGGCGCCGGCGCCGACGAGACCTACGACGTCCGCGCCATCCGCCGCGAAGTGGCCCGTGGTGCCCCCGACCCCTCGGCGTTCCGCTCGGGGGCTCGCGCTTGGGGCAGGGCCGACGGCTCTCCGGACTCTCGGCCCGGCCCGCGGAACTCCCGCGGAACTCCCGTGGAACCCTTCAGCCTGTTTACGGGTGTCGGGAGTGGGCTGCCGGCGTTGTCCTCGGTATACCGGTGGCTTCAAAAGGGGCCGCGCAACACCAAGGGAGAACCGTCATGACGCTTCAGCGGATGGACAACGTCGGCATTATCGTCGAGAACTTGGACGCCGCCGTTGCCTTCTTCACCGAACTGGGCATGGAGGTCGAAGGCAGGGCGCAGATCGAGGGCCTCTTCGCGGACCAGGCCGTCGGACTCGACAACGTCCGCAGCGACATGGCGATGATGCGGACGCCGGACGGCCACGGCAAGCTGGAGCTCGCGCAGTACCACACCCCCGCGGCGATCCGCGACGGATCCCACAATCCGCC
The DNA here is from genome assembly GCF_053605265.1 of Streptomyces sp. NPDC003943. Lineage (NCBI taxonomy): Bacteria > Bacillati > Actinomycetota > Actinomycetes > Kitasatosporales > Streptomycetaceae > Streptomyces > Streptomyces sp. NPDC003943. Next base: position 5,038 of record NZ_JBSGIW010000130.1, read on the forward strand.
CCCGAACACCCTGGGCCTGCACCGGGTGATGTTCGCCGTCGACGACATCGACGACACCATCGCCCGCCTGCGCCCTCATGGCGCCGAACTCCTCGGGGAGGTGGCGCGGTACAAGGACATCTACCGCCTCTGCTACCTCCGCGGACCCTCAGGCATCATCCTCGCCCTGGCCGAACAGATCGGCTGACGGCCCTTGGCGGCACACCCGCGAGCAACCGGAACCATCCCCTGGTCGGACGCTCGGGGGACTGGACCACCGATCGGGACGGCCACGTCAGGGCGGGGGTGTAGTGGCCCGCGGGCAAGCGCCGCCGCCGTTCCTGCGTCGGCCGGCTCGAGCGTTGTCAGTGGCCGCGGCTAGTGTGCTGCCACATGAAGATCGAATCTCTTGTCGAGGACCTGGAGAGCGACGACGCCCTGCGGGCGGAGGCCGCGGCCACGCGGCTGGTCGAGCAGGCCGACACCGTCGTGCCGGCGCTGCTGCGGGACCTGGCCAGTGTGCAGCGTACCGTTGATCTGCAGCCGGTGATGCGGGTGTTGAGGCTCATAGGGCCCCCGGCCTTCGACATGCTGCTCGCGGCGTGGAGCCGGAAGGAGGTGACGAACTGGCAGGTGGGGCGGCTCCTCGGGGCGTTCGACGATCGTTGCGCAGACCAGTACGCGGCTCTGGCGGCCACTCCGGACCACGGCCGCTCCGGCGACGGCTTCCAAGGGCTGCTGAGACTGAGGTCCGACTCCGAGACCGGCCTGCGGGCACTGGTCGAAACCTACGCCCGCGGGCGCCTCGTCCCCTACAAGGCCGCCGACTACGCCCGTCTGCTGCACGACTCCTTCCGGCTGCGGCTGCGCTCCCTGCGCCGCGACCCGGAGGCGTCCCCGCGGACCAGGCGGGGCGCCATGGCGGCGCTCGTGGCGGGCGGCGGTGCCGACGCCCTGGACGAGCGCGACCGCGCGGCGATCGAGCGGCTGATCCGGGTGAAGATCCCGCACGAGGTCCCGCGCCTTCCCTCGTCGACGCTCAGCGGATGGTGGATGGCCGTGCCCGGAGCGACGTACGAGGGTGTCTTCGAAGCGCTGGACCTGCACGACCGACGGCCCGTCACCATCGCCGCCGGGGTCGAGGCGTCGGAGAGCCGGGAGATCCAGGTACCCGGGCAGGACGGGACCGACCGCACCGTGGGCCGGGTGTTCGTCACCCCGGAGGTGGACGGCTGGCGCCTGGTATTCGGCCCGTTCGACCTCCTCGTCGGCGACGATCCCTGGGACGGCATGATCGAGACGGTGGAGCGGATCAGCGCCCACTGCGGCCAGGCCCAGCTGTTCTTCCTCGACGACGCCGGCGGCTCCGACGTCTGGATGGTCGCCGTCGACGGACAGGTGGTCCGCCGGTACGCCGCCGAGAGCGACCCCGAATGGGAGGGCGACCCGCTGCCCTGGGAGACCCTCGCCGTCGACGACCCCGACTTTGACCCGGAGTACGACGAAGCCCCGCCCAACGCGGGCACCACGGGCGCCCGTTCCGCCTGCGCGTACCTCTCGGTCGACCCCGGCGAGGTCGGCCCCGACAACGAGGTCCGCGGCCACGGCTGGCTCGCCCTGACCGCACCGGACGTCGGCCACGGCGCGTTCCCCGGCACCCTCCGCATCTGAGCGAGCCACCGGTCCACCAGCATCGCCCACCTCCTTCGTCGCGTCTCGGGCCAGAGGGCGTTCACCGCGTCGAGCGCTGCGCGCCGTGGGTATGGGGCCGGGTGCCCTGGGCGGGCGGGTTCGCTACGAACCGTAGGGTGACCACGGAGTGTTCGGCCTGAGGGTGCTGCACGTAGGCCGCGTTCACGCAGGGGCATCCTCACGACCGGGATGCCCTTGCCGATGCCCTCGGCGATCACCCCGAGGTACGAAGTTGAGGGTCAGCCCGAGTGCCTAGGCGTTGACCGTGTTGAACGTGGCCAGCGTCAGCAGCCCCGGCGTCTGCCTTCGGCCAGACGTCGGGCCGACCGGGCGGCTTGTAGTCCGGGTACCGACCCGAGCCGCCCCAGGGAGTTCTGCGCTTTCGGAAGAAGTACGGCGACCGCCGTCTGGAGGTCCGCTTGCGTGAAGCGCGGCTGGTTGTCACCTTGTGGTCGCGGGTGGGTACCAGGGTTCCGTCCACGATGAGCACGGAGTCTTTGCGGGACCTTACGCGGGGCTCGGGTGCGAGCAGAGGGCCGAGGGGGTCGACGATGCGATCGGCTGACGACTTCGAACCCCGAACAGCGGGGCAAGCCGGCGCAGCGTCAAGTTGGTTCGCCAGTCCCACCGTGACCAGGAGTATTCGGTCCTCCAGCGGTGGGCCCCATGGCCGACCTCAGCGTTCAGTGTCAACTCCCGGACGCCGCAACGAGGTCACCGTCTCGCCGAACTGGCGCGGCCTAGGTCCGCTGAAGGGAACCATCCAGGACGGCACCGCTGCCGTGATCGGATCAGCCACGCGTGATCATTCCAGCCCTTCTGCCGTCGCAGGTCCCATTTCCTCGGCCCAACGTCGACTCCAGGCGCCCAGCGGGCTCAGCGCCACGACAAGATCCTGGCCGAGCTGGGTGAGGCGGTAGCCATCGTCGACCAGGACGAGCAGGCGGGCGTCGGACAGTTCCTCGATCCGGGTACTGAGCACGCTGGAGGACATGCGCTCGCATCGGCGCTGCAATTCACGGAAGCCGGCCGGAGCTTGACTCAGTTCCCACAGGATCCGCATCGTCCAACGCCGTCCGAGCAGGTCGAGTGCGGCCATCACCGGACGACCTGATTCGGACCCCCGCACCGGCACACCAGGACGTGGCGCTCTGGCTTCCATACTGACTCCTTGCGCTTCGGTTCTCGAAGCATCATAGTGATTCGAAAATCGAAGCAGGAGATGTCGCGATGCCCCGCATCGAACCGCTCACCCCGCCCTACACCGCCGCCGTCTACCGGGCGCTCCGCCGATGGATGCCGCCGGGTGCGCGCACGAGCCACTTGCGCTGTTCCGCCTACTGCACCACAACCCGGAGCTGGCCTGATCCGCACTGCGGGCACCGGCCGCGGCCACCTCCTCCCCGAAGTCGGCGCGTACACCACCGCGGCGCTGGACGGCATCGGCGCCATGGCGACCACGACATTGACAAGCCTCGCTCTCGCCCTCCGCCGCTCGTCCGAGACCAATCCGTAAGTCAGATGCACTCGTCCCAACACTGGAGATTTCATGCCCAAGGGCTACTGGGTCAGCGTCTACCGCACCATCTCAGACCCTGAGAAGTTGACTGCTTACAACAAGCTGGCCCGCCTGGCCGTCGAGGCCGGGGGCGGTCGGGTCCTCGTCCGTGGCGGTCGGGTCGTGGCGCATGACGCCGGAATCGCCGAGCGCACCGTCCTGATCGAGTTCGACAGCTTGGAGCAGGCCGTCGCGGCGCGCGAGAGTGCGGCCTACCAGGAGGCGCTGGTCGCCCTCTCCGACGGCGTCGAGCGCGACTTCCGCATCGTCGAAGGCCTCGACTGACCGAGGTTCAGTCGGATCTTCACTGGAGATCCACCATCTTGGTTTTCGCTGGTGCGGCTGCTGGTGTCACGGGGTTCGTGGGTGCTCGTGCTGGTCATAGGCGACTCTCTTCGGTCTTGACCGTCTGTCAGCGGTCGAGTTCGCGGTTGGTCAGGACGAGCAGGGCGCGGACGAACCAGTCGTGGCGGACGACAGGGAGCAGAGTCTCGCGACGATGCTTGGTGCCACCGAGAACTTGGTGCCACCGAGATACAGCAGCGCCTGCTAAAGACCCTTCCAGCCGCATGCAGGGTGCGTCCAAGGGGAGACTTGTTTCGGGGGCAGCAAGCGCGCCCCGCGGTCTGACGACGGTCTATGCGGTGAAATGCGATCGTGGTCAGGTCCTCCGGTGCCCAGTCGAGTGTCGTACGACGCCTTCACCGCGCTGCCCGGCGGGGAGCGGCGGAGCGCACTCGGCGACGCCAAAACGCCAGCCGTAGCGAAACAGGCTCGGCCGGCCGGCACAGCTGGGCCGGGCAGGCGGTGAGCGCCCTGCCCGGTCTGGCAGCGGTGATCGCGGTGCTCTTCACCTGGATCTCGGTCGGGCAGGCAAAGGAAGAGCTACGGATCAGTCAGGAAGGACAGATCACCGGCCGCTACACCGCAGCCGTGACCAACCTGGGATCGCAGAGTGCGGATGTGCGGGTCGGTGGCATCTACGCCCTGGAACGCATCATGCGCGACTCTCCGCGTGACAACACTACGGGCCTGTCGGTGCTCGCCGCGTACCTGCGGGCCCACGCCCGCCTCCCTGCTGCCGATACCCAGCGAGCCAAGACCGCTCTCGCGTCCCGGCCTCTTGAACCCCTGGCCGTCGACCTCCAAGCGGCCATGACCGTGCTGGCCAACCGCCCCGTCAACGACGAGGATCGAACGATCCTTCAGCTCCGCTACGTCAATCTGAGCGGGCTGGCCGACATGGGCGAACTCGACCTGGCCCAGGAAGACCGCACGCCCGGCGTGTCCAGTGGCCATGAACGGGTTCCGAGCGGTCTCAGAGCCAACCTCGCCGGGGTTGACCTGACTGGATCGGACCTGAGTGGAGCGCAGCTGTACAAGGCCACGTTCTCGCGCGCACTCCTCCCAGGCGTGGTTCTTCGCAGGGCCTACCTCGCCGAGACGATGTTCGTCGGCGCGGTCCTGACTGGTGCCGACCTGCAAGAAGCACACCTTCAGGGCGCCGATCTCAGCGCCCCTTCCGTCGGATCACGCGAGGGGTTGCAGCGGGCCGACCTGCGACGAGCTGACCTCAGTGGTGCCAAACTCGTCGGTACCAACCTGCGTCTCGCGAACCTGGGCAAGGCAGAGGCCGAGGAGGCGGACTTCAGCGGCGCCGATCTGCGCGGCGCGGACCTCCGGGGCGCCAATCTGAAGAACGCGGACCTGCGCGGTGCGAACCTGATCGGCGCCAAATTCAGCAGAGCGACGAACCTGACTGGAGCAGATCTCAAGGACGCAATCCGGGAGCAGACGGAGATCGAGGTCGTTGGAGGGCCGCAAGGCTCCTTCCAACGGCGCTAGGAATCAGCGACAACTTCTCGTGGAGCTACGCCGGCCGGGCCCGTGCCTGCCTCATTCGAAGCCGCTGCCATGCCAGTTCCCCTTCGCCGTTCTCATGGACATAGGCACGCGGGGACGGTCCCGACACCGACACTCTGTGCATGTCGTCGAGGTCCGCCTCACCTCCCCGTGCCCGCAGGACGGCCCCGGCGCTCCGATCGTCGGCAACGGCGGCTCCGACTGCTGCTCGCTCCGCGGGGATGGCCACCTCCTCCGCCCAGGAGCGCAAGTGTCCACCACGCGGAACCAGCACGCCTCATTCGCACTCTGGCTAAGCGACAGCAGAGCATCGTGAACGGAGGCCGCCATGAACCGGCGCGCACTGCTTGCAGCGGGTACCGGCTACGCGGCGGCCGCCGCCTGGACGGTGGGCTGCGGTAGCGGTCAGGTGGGGGCTGTGCCCAGCGGCGGTTCTGCCCCTGCTGCCGGCGGGCAGCGGCACCCGGGCTCTGCATCCACCGCAGGCGGCAGGCACGCGGTCGCGCCCCGCGCCGCTGACTGGTCCGCGCTCGGCAGGGGCCTCCAGGGCGGTCTGATACGTCCGGGCGATGCCGACTACGCCATCGCCCGCCAGCTGTACAACACCCGCTTCGACAGTCTGCGCCCCGCCGCCGTCGCCTACGTGGCCAACAACGCGGACATAGCCGAGTGCCTGGCCTTCGCACGCCGCCACGGAACCCCCGTCGCCATCCGCAACGGCGGACACTCCTACGCCGGTTGGTCCAGCGGCAACGGACGCCTGGTCATCGACGTCTCTGCGCTGAAGTCCATTCGTAGTGGCTCCGGCAGTGCCGTCGTCGGGGCCGGCGCCAAGCTCATCGACGTCTACACCCAGCTCGGCGCACGAGGCGTCACCATCCCCGGCGGATCTTGTCCCACAGTCGGCATCTCAGGCCTGACGCTCGGGGGCGGCCACGGTGTGGTCTCGCGCGCCTATGGGCTCACCTCCGACAACCTCACGGGCGCAAGCATCGTGACCGCCGACGGCAGGACCCTCGATGTTTCCAAGGAGCGGGAGACCGACCTGTTCTGGGCACTGCGCGGCGCAGGAAACGGAAATTTCGGCGTCGTCACCGAACTCCGGTTCCGCACCCACAAGGCCGCCGACGGCGTCACCGCGTACATGACCTGGCCCTGGTCCAAGGCCGCTGCCGCACTCCGCTCCTGGCAGGAGTGGGGCCCCGCCCAGCCCGACGAGATCTGGTCAGCGCTGCACCTGTCCGCAGTGGCCGGCCGGACCCCCACCGTCTCCATCAGCTGCTTCTCACTCGGCACGTACGGCGCCTTGCAGAACGCCGTCGATAGGCTCGCGGACCGCGCCGGCGGGCCCGGCGCCGCCTCCCGCATCACCATGCGGCGCCGCGGCTACCTCGACACCATGCGGATGTACGCGGGATGCGCGACGCACACCACCACCCAGTGTCACCTGCCCGGCACAACCCCGGGGCGCCAGCCCACCGGCGTGCTCCAGCGAGAGACGTACGCAGCGCGCTCGGACTTCTTCAACCGCTCGCTGAGTACCGCCGGCATCAGGTCGCTGCTCGACCAGGTCGAACGCTACGGGCGCAGCAGCGGCGGCGGCGCCGTCTCCGTCGCGCTCACCGCCTTGGGCGGCGCGGTCAACCGCGTCTCCCCGCAGGCGACCGCCTTCGTACACCGCAACTCGCGGTTCCTGGCGCAGTACACCGCGTCCTGGCCCGCGGGTCATACCGCCGGGGCGGCGACGGCCTGGCTGGACGGCACGCACACCGCGATGCGCCGGTACGCCTCGGGCGCCGCGTACCAGAACTACACGGACGCGGGTTTGAGCAACTGGCGCTCCGCCTACTACGGCTCGGCCGCCAACCGGCTGGCTGAGCTGAAGAAACGTTACGACCCGGGCAGGGTTTTCGACTTCCCGCAAGCTCTGTGAGCCGACGCGGGGTGTCGTCACGCAGCGGCGATGCGGAACACTCCTCCACGGTGGTGCGCCGAGATCGTGGTGCAGGGATCAACCAGGGGTGATGAGGGGCGAGCACCTCGCTGGCTGCGGGCGTCCACGCGGTCCTCAGGCCTGCTGCCAGTGCCTTGCGCGCCCTGGCCGGGATCATGGCGGGGTGGCCCCGGTGCCGGTGACCATGGGGAGGTGTGACCGTCCGGGGTGGTACGGGCCACCAACCAGTCGTCGGGGGATGGTTCGTCGGGCAGGCCGTCGAGGCGCAGTTCGGGGCCAGGGCCGGTGACGGACGCGGACTGGGGTGCGGCCGTCGGGCAGGGCGCTGGGGCCGCGGCGGTGAGGGTCCAGGGCGGGGCGGCGGGGTGGATGGCCGGGACGGTCATGTCGAGGCTCGCGGTGCCGTCGCCGTGGGTGGTGTACCGGGGGACGAAGGGCGGCAGTAGACGGGGCGCGGCCAAGGCGCAGGCCTCGGACGAGGCACTCCACACGCCCCGCCGGGCGGTCGTGGCGGTCGGCCCCCAGGTGGGGCTGAACGCGCCCGGGATCAGCGTGCTGCCCGGCCGGTACGTGGGCTCGGCCGGCCAAGCCGCCTGGCACGCGTAGGCAAGCGGCGCCCAGGCGGGTGTACCGGAGGGCAGGCGATCGGTGAACTCGCCGGTCGCCGCCGGCCGTCCGCTGGATCCGTCGGCGGCGTGGGGCGCATCGTCACGGCGCCGAGCACCGGCGGCGGAGCGGCGAACTTGGACCAACGGGACGGCCGCCTTGGCATAGGCGCCGTCGCCGACCCGCCGGACGATCGGCGGGGGCCAAGCCCCCACCAGCCGGCCGGACGCCCGGAAAACTGACCGACACGGTCAGCCGGACGGTGACCCCGCCCGGGTCGAGGACGCAACCGATCCGCCGGGCGGGCGGCACATCGGTCAGCGGAACGGCGACGACGCAGCAGCCCGCCGGTCCCGGAGTGCCTCCAGCCCACTGGCGCCGACCGGCACGAGTTGCAGCGCCCGCAGCGACTCCAGACGGCCCGGCAACCGGAAGCGGATCCGCAGCCGCCCGCCGGCCTCGGTGACCGTCGCGTCGGTGACACGGGCCATCGGAGTGCGGTCGGCGACGGTGTCCGCCCGGAGCGGCTCGGCACGCTGCCAGCGCGGCTGTCCGGCGGCCGCGCCCGTGCGCGACGCCTGCTCCTCGCCCGCGTACAGCCGCCAGCCGAGGGGGCCGTGAGCCGGGCCTCAACGGTGCCGACCGGGAGACCGCCGCCGGCCGGCGCGGAGACGGTCGAACGGGCGCGGGGAATCCCGTGCTCTCGCAGCCTCCGGCTCGCCGAGGGCTCGGTGATCCCGATGGATTCCGCGTCAACCTCGCCGGCGGCGAATCTGGTCGGCCAGCGGACCTGCAGGGGTGATCAGGCCGCGAGCAGGGAAGAAGCGGGAAGCACGACACCGCAGGTCAGGTGGTGATCCATGATGGCCAGACCCGTATGGACAGGGGTCGTCAGCTTCGGGCTCGTTTCCCTCCCGGTCGCGCTATACACCGCCACCGACAGCCATACGATCCGCTTCCACCAACTCCAGCGCGGCACGGCGGACCGGATCCGCAACCGTCGCGTCAACGAGCGCACCGGCGACGAAGTCGACTTGGACGAGATCGTCAAAGGCTTCGACACGGGCGGCGAATACGTGATCGTCGAACCCAAGGAGCTCGACGACATCGCCCCGGGGCGCTCCAAGGCCGTGGAGGTGGCTGAGTTCGTTGACCTCGACACCGTCGACCCGATCTTCTTCGACAAGACGTACTACATCGGGCCTCGCGGCGAGCAGTACGGCAAGGTCTACGCCCTGTTGCAGCGCGCGCTCGCGGAGTCGAACAAGGCGGGCATCGCGACCTTCGTGATGCGCGGCCGTGAGTACCTCGTCGCGCTGAAGGCCGAGGAGGACTTGTCGACCCTGCACACCCTGCACTGGGCCGACGAGATCCGTGACCCTCACCAGGAGGTCCCCGACCTGCCGGACAAGGCGGAGCCGACCGCGGCCGAGGTGAAGATGGCCCACCAGCTCATCGACGCCTTGACTGCCGACTGGAATCCGGAGAACTTCCACGACACCTTCCAAGAGAAGGTCAAGGAACTGATCGAGGCCAAGGCGGCGGGCGAGAGCGTCGAGAAGGCCGAGCCGGCCGCCAAGCCCACCGGCGTCGTCGACCTTATGGAGGCGCTGCGCGCCAGCGTCGAGCGGGCCCGCAGCCCGAAGGACACCGGCGACAAGGCCAGCACCTCCCAGATAGGCGCCAAATCGGCCGGACAGAAACCGGCTGCGAAGAAGCGGACCACCTCGTCCGGACCTTCCCGCTCCCCGTCGCTTCGATCCCTGACCAAGGCGGAGCTGTACGAGAAGGCGGCCAAGGCCGGCATTCGCGGCCGCTCGCACATGAACCACGACGAGCTCGCCGACGCCCTCGCCGGGGCCACGGACCACTGAGACGGGACGGCCATGGCCGCCGTCTGGTGATGGAGGAGGCCGAGCGGCCCTCTCGTCTCGCGCCCATGCGAGCCGACCCCTACAACAGCAGCAGATGGTCCCGACCCGATGCCGGAAGGAGGTAACCGTGGCGAAGGAGCAGAAGCGGACGGAGTACCACGTGACCCCGGCCCAGGAGGGTGGTGAAGAGAAGTGGCGGGTGGAGCACAACGAGGGACGCAAGCAGTGCATGAGCCGCACCGGAACCAGAAGGACGCGATCACGGCAGACCGTCGGCAGGCGATGGAGCACCAGCCGTCCCAGGTTGTCGTCCACGGCCGCGACGGCAAAATCCGCATGGATCACACCTACCAAGACGCCCCCACAGCATCCCCGGCTGACCGAGCCCAAGGGAGATCCGCGTGGTGCTGCGCGTGCCGGTGGAGCCGATGCTCGCCCAGGCGCGCCCCGGCCTTCCCGCCGCGGCGAAGGGGCGGGCGTACGAGCCGAAGATTCTGATATCAAGTCCCCCTTCTCAAGACTCGCGAGCTGCAACAGCTGCCGACTCCCTTCTTCGTACCATAATAACGAAGGGCGCCAACCGTTGCGGTTGGCGCGGCGCGGCGTTTGGGTTTCGGGGGGTTTTTTTATTTTTTATTGGGGCGGGGCTTTTTAATATTGATTAAAATATTAACTTT
>NZ_JBSGIW010000131.1:0-15152 GCF_053605265.1 Streptomyces sp. NPDC003943
CGTGGGGCCGGGCACCCGGGGGGGCCGGGGGGCCCCCCGCCGCGCCACTGAGCCCCCCCCCGCCGGGGCCCCCGCCCCGGAAGATCCGGAGCGGGCCCCTCGTGGTGCGGTCAGCGCAGCCCGGCCGACCTGCCCAGCACGTCGTCGAGCACCTGCTCGGCGTCCGCGCCGCCCGGGCCGGTGGCACGCCAGGCGACGAAGGCGTCCGGGCGGACCAGCACCGCACCGCCGGTGCCGACCCCGTACGCCTCGGCCCAGTCACGGTCCTTCGGCCGCAGCTCGCTCTCCGGGCCGACGCGGTGCACCCGCAGCGGCACGCCGAGCCGCTCGGCCGCCGCGACGGCCGCATCGGCCCAGGGGGTCCCGGCGTCGTCGGTGAGCAGGACGTACGCGTCCCAGAACAGATCGATCGTGGAGACGATCCCGCCGTCGCGCTCGATCCAGACGTGCGGGGCGCGGGTGCCGGGCTCTCCGGTGAGCCGCAGCTGCGGCGTGAGCACCGGGCCGGCGGTGTCGCTGACGATCGACGGCGACGTGTACCGGTAGCCGAGCGTGATGATGATGTCGTCCACCATCTCCGCGCGGTCCTGCTCGGTGGCGTGGCCGTGCCGGATCCGGTTGCGGACCATCGCCTGCGCGGCCATCGCCGAACCGACCGCGTGCCGCTCGTCGTGGTAGCTGTCGAGCAGCGGGTCGCCCGCCCAGCCCTTGAGCACGGCCGCCAGCTTCCAGGCCAGGTTGTGGGCGTCGTGGATGCCCGTGTTGGCGCCGAAGCCGCCCGCGGGCGGGTGCAGGTGGGCGGCGTCACCGGCCAGGAAGACCCGCTGGGTGCGGAACCGCTCGGCGACCAGCTGGGCGCCCTGCCACGGCACCTTGTCGACGATCTCCACCGCCAGGTCCGCCCGGCCCGCCGCGGTCCGGACGATCTCGACGCAGCGCTCGTCGGTGAAGTCCTCCGGCTTCTCGCCGCGCTCGGGGTGGTAGATCGGCGCGGCCAGGTACGGGTCGCAGCCGTGCAGCCGGGACAGCCCCATCAGGGTGCCGTTGACGTTCGCGTAGCACAGGATGAACCTGCGGCCCTTGAGCACGGTCTCCAGCTCGGGCGCCTTGAAGTAGATGCTGAGCGCGTTGAACACGGTGCCGCGTCCCTCGCGCTCCACCCCGAGGTGTCCGCGGACGCTGCTGTTCGCGCCGTCCGCGCCCACCAGGTAGTCGGCGCGGATGGTGAAGCGCCGGCCGGTGGCGTTCTCCTCGGCGACGGCGGTCACCCCGTCCGCGTCCTGGGTGAACTCCACGAGCCTGGTGCCGAACCGCACGTCGGCGCCGTACTCCCGGGCCTTCTCCACCAGCACCTTCTCGTACCGGTCCTGGCCGCAGCCCATCACCCGCTCCGGGCTGACGGTCGGGCCGTCCAGCGACGGCGACTCCAGCACCACGGCGTCGTCGATCCCGGCGAAGGTGTCGACCTGGATGATGCCGCCCTCGAAGTACGGGTGCGAGTCGCCCATCTCCAGCGCCCGGATGTCGGCGGAGATGCCGGCGGCCCGGAACAGCTCCAGGGTGCGCGCCTGGAGACCCGGGGCGCGGGGCAGCAGCGAAGTGCCGTCGCGCTTCTCCAGCACCATCGTGCGGATCCCGTGCCGCCCGCTGAACAGGGCGGTGGAGAGGCCGACCGGCCCCGCTCCCACGATCAGCACAGGGATGTTCACGTCATACATGCGTGTCCCCTCATGAACAGACGAACAGTGCCGGGTTGATCCGCCGCACTGCGACCGGGGAAAGAGTTACCGGCGGCGCCTCGAGGATTCCTGGCCTCGCGGTCGGGCGCCCTCGGGCCGGCGGCGGGCGACCCTCGGGCCGGCGGACGGTCGCTCCGGGTCTCCAGGGAGGTTCGAGGAGCGCTCCACGCCCGGCTGACAGCCTCTCAGGCCGACAGGTGCGGCGCCTGGCTGGCAGGCGTCCAGGAAGGAGTCCTCACCATGACGACCAAGGCCCCGGACGTCGGCACTGCCGCCGGGATCCTGCGCCTCGGCAACGCGTTCTGCGACGCCAAGGCCCTGCTGACCGCCGTCGAACTCGACCTGTTCACCCACCTGCACGACGCCCCGGACGGGTCGGCCGACGAGGCCGGGATCAGGCAGGCGCTCGGGCTGCACGGACGCGGCCTGCGCGACTTCCTCGACCTGCTGGTGGCGCTGCGGATCCTGGAGCGCCGAGGCGGCCGCTACCGCAACGCCCCCGGCGCCGACCGGCACCTGGTGCGCGGCGGCGGCGAGTACATCGGCGGCTTCCTGCTGCGCTCCAGCCGCAACCTCTACCCGGCGTGGGGCCGCCTGGAGGAGGCCCTGCGCACCGGGAAGCAGCAGTCGGGCAGCCACTACGACGAGGTGACGCAGAACCCGGAGATCCTGCGCCAGTTCATCGGCAGCATGGACGCCTTCACCAACGTCCTCGGTGCCCGGCTGATCGAGGCGTACGACTGGTCCGGTCACTCCTCGGTGCTCGATGTCGGCGGTGCCCGGGGCAACCTCGCCTCGCAGATCGTCCGGGCCCGGCCGCACCTCGCCGGGCGCGTCTTCGACCTGCCCGAGATGGAGCCCTTCGCCAAGGAGCTGATCGCGGACCTCGGACTCGGCGGCAGGCTGGAGTTCCACGGCGGCAGCTTCTTCACCGATCCGCTGCCCTCGGCCGATGTGGTGATCCTCGGGCACGTCCTGCACGACTGGGACCCCGCGCAGCGGAGCCTGCTGATCCACAAGGCGTTCGACGCGGTCAACCCCGGGGGCACCCTGCTGGTCTACGACCGGATGCTGGACGACGAGCCCGAGCACGCCGAGAACCTGGTGATCAGCCTCGACATGCTGCTCGTCACCGACGGCGGCTCTGAGTACCCGGCCGCGGAGATCGTGGGCTACGCCGAGCACGCCGGCTTCGCCCGTACGGAGGTCAGTCCGCTCGGCGACTACGACACCCTGGTGGCCTGCCACAAGGCCTGACGGGCGGCAGGAGCGCCACGCGCACGCGGCAGCGCCCCCGGAAGGGCTTCCGGGGGCGCTGCCGCGTCGTGGCGGTCAGGGCGGTCAGGGCTTGCGGGCGACGACCAGGGTGTCGAACGCGGCGAGCGGCCGGTGGGTGATCCCGGTGAACCCGGCGTCGTGGGCCTCGGCGGTCAGCTCCGCGACGGTGTACTCCGCGCCGCCGTCCGTGACGAGCAGCATGTTCAGGCTGGCGACCAGGTTCTCGGTGTCGTCCTGCCGCTCGCCGAGCATCCGGTCGTAGATCAGGACCGCCCCGCCGGGGCCGACCGCGTCGAACGCCTTGCCCAGCAGGTGGCGGCGCTGCGCGGGGTCCCAGTCGTGCAGGATGTGGCCCAGGATCAGGACGTCGGCCGGGGGCAGCGGGTCGCGGAAGAAGTCGCCGGGGTGGAACACCGCCTGTCCGGTGCGGCCCAGTTCGGCCATGTGCTCGTGGAAGAACGGCTCCAGCTGCGGCAGGTCGAAGACGTGTCCTTCCAGGCCGGGCTGTGCGGTGAGGAGCTGGCCGAGCAGTCCGCCCCGGCAGCCGCCGACGTCGAGCACCGAGCGGTGGCCGGAGAAGTCGTACGCCTCGGTCAGCCGGGCGCCCAGGCCCTGGGTGAGCCCGTCCATCATCCGTACGAACGCGCCGGTCGCCGCGGCGTCGTCGAGCATGCCCGTGTAGTCGGTGTACGCCTGCGGCTCGCCGGTGCGCAGGGCCTCCGCCAGTCGCCCGTACACCGGGTACAGGTTGAGGTCCGAGCCGCGCAGGAAGCCGCCGATGGCGCCGGGCCGGCCGGAGACCAGGAAGCGGGCGGCGCCCTCGGCGTTGCGGTAGCGGCGCCCCTCGTCGCGGTGCAGCAGGCCCAGCGCCGTGAGCAGGTCCAGGAAGTCGCTCAGGCCCCGCCCGTGCAGCCCGAGCCGCACGCGCAGCTCGTCGGCGCCGGCCGGGCCCTCGTCGAGGACGGTGAACAGGTCCAGTCGGACCGCGGTGAGCAGCGCCTTCGCGTCGCAGAACCGATTGCCGAGCCGTAGGATGCCGGCCGCCGTGCCGGTGTCCCAAGCGGTCGCTGTCATGCCGGGTCTCCTTCGTGTGGGCGAGCCTGTGGCCCGGGATCCGCCGGCGCCGGATGGCGGGCGGCGCGAGCGGGGAGCAGGAACACCAGCAGGAAGGCCGCCGCGAGCAGCCCCGTCTCGTACCAGAGCACCTGGGAGAAGGAGACGGAGAAGCCGCGGTGGCCGGCGAGCAGGCCGAAGAACAGCACGCCCAGTACGGCGACACCGGCCGCCGAGCCCAGCTGGTTGACGGTGTTGAGGACGCCGGACGCCGCGCCGGCGTCCCGGTCGGGCACCCCGGACAGCACCAGCTGGACCAGGGGCGAGGCCACCAGGCCCATGCCGAGGCCCGTGACCAGCAGCCACGGCGCGAGCTGCCAGGTGCCGGCGGACGGTCCGAGGTGCCGGACCGTCAGCAGGAGCGCGAGCGTACCGGCCGTCATCACGGCGATGCCGGCGGCCAGCACCACCCGGCCGAAGCGCCGGGCGGCCAGCGGGGAGACCGCGGACGTGGTCATGGCGCCGAGCGCGTACGGCATCACCGCCAGGCCGGCCTCGAACGGCGAGAAGCCCAGGCCGCTCTGCAGGTAGTAGGTGAACGGGAAGAAGAAGCCGGCCACCGCGGCGAAGAACACCGTCAGCAGCGCAAGACCCACGGTGAAGGTCCGCCGTTCGAACAGCGCGGGCGGCACCAGCGCGAAGCCGTCCCGTCGTTCCTTGGCCCGCTCGTGAAGCGCGAAGCCCACGGCGAGCGGGACCGAAGCGGCCATCAGGACGAACGACCAGGCCGGCCAGCCCAGTTCGCGGCCCTGCACCAGCGGGAACAGCACCGCGAGCAGGGCCGCGGTCACCAGAGTCACGCCCATGAGGTCCAGCCGCCTGGCCACCGGGGCCCGCGAGTCGCGGACGCAGCCGGCCACGCCGGCCAGCGCGACGAGCCCCACCGGCAGGTTGATCAGGAAGATCGGCCGCCACGAAAGACCGAACAGGTCGGCGTTGATGAGCAGGCCGCCGAGCATCGGGCCGAGCGCCGAGGACAGCCCGGACAGGGCGCCGAACAGCCCGAAGACCCGGGACCGCTCGTGGTCCGGGAACGACACCTGGAAGGTCGACATCCCCTGGGTGACCACGAGCGCGCCGCCGAAGCCCTGGAACGCCCGGGACGCGATCAGCACGCCCGCGTTCGGCGCGACGCCGCAGCTCAGCGACGCCACGACGAACACGACGATCCCCGTCAGCAGCACGCGCTTGCGCCCCAGGAGGTCGCCGATCCGCCCCGCCGTCACCAGGCTGAGCGCGAACGTGAGGGTGTACGCCTCCACCACCCACTGCAGGGTCGCCCCGCCGGCGTGCAGCTGCCGCTGGAGGCCGGGGAGGGCCACCACCACGATGGAGGTGTCGATCAGGTCCAGCGCCATCGCGACCAGGACGAAGACCGCGGCCCGCCACCGGGCCGGGTCGAGGCGGCTCGGATCGGCCAGGGTCACGGAGTCGGATGAAGTCGTCATGCGGTTCTCTCGGTGGGGGCTTGCGGGGGTGGAGGTCAGGACGCGGCCGAGGCGGCCTCCAGCGCGTGGTACTGGTACGGGCACGGCAGCGGGGTGGTCGCGGTGAGCTCCAGACCGGCCGCCTCGAACACCCGGCGGTACTCCTCCAGCGTCCGCTCCCGGCCGGTGGTCATCACGAGCATCTCGATGTCCGAGATGGCGGCGCCGAGCGCGTCGGCCGGATCCGCGTCCGCGCCGTTCTCGGGCAGCACCGAACTGAACACCACCACGCGGCCGCCGGCGGGCAGCACCTCGCGGATGTTGCCGAGGATGCGCACGCTCTCCTCGTCGTTCCAGTCGTGCAGGATGTTCTTCAGCAGGTACAGGTCACCGCCCGCGGGCACCGAGTCGAAGAACGACCCCTCGGCGATGCCGCAGCGCTCCGACAGCCCGGCCTCCGCGAGCACGCCCGCGGTCTCCGCCAGTCCGTTGTCGGTGTCGAAGACGGTGCCCCGCAGCTCCGGGTTGGCCCCGAGCACGGCCGAGAGAAGGGTGCCGCGGCCGCCGCCGACGTCCACCACGTGGCGGAACCGGGTGAAGTCGAAGTGCCGCACGATCGCCGGGGACTGCACGTCACTGCCGCCGGTCATCGCGGCGTGGAAGGTCGCCGCCAGCTCGCCGTCCTTCTCGAAGTAGTCGAACAGCGGGGCGCCGTTGGCGATCTCGAACGCGGAGCGCCCGGTGCGCACCGACTCCTCAAGCACCTCCCAGGCCCGCCACACCGGTGCCGCCGCGTGCATGTCGGACAGCGGCCCGAAGTGCTCGGCGACCGGGGTCGCCCGGTACCCGCCGGCGTCCTGCGAGAGCACTCCCGCCCGGACGGCCGCGTACAGCAGCCGGCGCAGACTGCGCGGGTGGGCGCCGGTGGTCTCGATCAGCTCCTCGGCGGTGCGCGGGCCGTCCTGCACCGCGGCGAGGACGCCGAGGCTGCTCACGGTCGCGCCGATCTGGTGGAGGGCGAATCCGAAGGCCAGCGGCAGGTACTCCGCCGCGGTGGCCGGCTGCGTCGGGATCTGACTGCTCATTGCTCTCCCTCTGGGTTCCGTACGGAGGTGTACCGGGGGGAATGTCGCAGCGCCCGATGGAGTCTCGCTCGAACCCGCGCCGGGCCGTACCGCTTCCGCGGCGTTCGACCGCGCTTCGAGCGGGTCCCCAGGACGGATGCGCACGCTGGCCCGGTCCGAGCAGTGCGCGCAGGAGAGGGCGGTTCAGACATGAGCGGCGACCGGTGCCCCGTCGGGTATCCCCTTCCATGGGCTCCCGCCCCCGACATACCGGAGGGCTGGACGACGCTGCGCGAGCGGCCGCTCCTCGAGATCACGCTGCCCAGTGGCGAACCGGCGCTGCTGGTCACCCGGTACAAGGACGTACGGCGGCTGTTCGCCGACGAGCGGCTCAGCCGCAACACCTTCGGCAGGGCCTCCCGCGTCTCGGCCAGCAACGACCTGTTCGGCGATCCCAGGATCGACAACGACCCGCCCCGCTATCTGATCGAACGGGGCGTCGTCATGCGGGCGTTCAGCGCGCGCCGGATCGAGGCGCTGCGCGTGGTCGTCAAGGAGATCGTCGAGCAGCTCCTCGACGAGATCGCCGGGGGGCCGCAGCCGGTCGACCTGATGGAGGCGTTCGCCTACCCGCTGCCGATCCTGGTGATCTGCCACATGCTGGGCGTGCCGCCGCAGGACCGGGCGAAGTTCCGCCGCCTGATCGACGGCTTCCTGTCCGTCTCCCGGCTGCCCGAGGACGAGGTCGAGGAGTGCCGGCGGCAGTACTGGGACTACCTGACCGAGCTGATCGACGCCAAGCGCGAGAAGCCGGGCGACGACCTGATCAGCGAGCTGATCGAGATCAGCCGCGAGGACCCCGCGAAGCTGACCGACTACCAGCTCCAGCACTGGGTCAAGACCCTGCTGATCGCCGGCTACGTCACCACCGCCTCCCAGCTCGGCACCGGCATGGCCGTGCTGCTGCACCGGCCCGAGGTGACCGCCGAGCTGAAGGCGGACCTCTCGCTGGTGCCCTCGGCCGTCGAGGAACTGCTGCGCTACCAGATCATGGGCACCTCGCTGGGCACGCTGCGCTACGCCGTCGAGGACATCGAGCTGCTCGACGGCACCACGGTCATCCCCAAGGGCTCCACGGTGCTGCTCTCCCAGGAGGCCAACATGGACGCCGACGAGTTCGAGAACCCGCTCGACCTGGACATCCGCCGCACGGAGAACCACCACCTGACCTTCGGCGCGGGCATCCACTTCTGCGCCGGCGCCGCGCTGGCCCGGATGGAACTCCAGGAGGCCACCGAGGGCCTGCTGCGCCGCCTGCCCGGCCTGCGGCTCGCGGTGCCCGGCGAGGAGCTGAAGCGGCCGGAGGGCGGCTTCCTGGCCGGCTACGCCGAGATCCCCGTGAGCTGGTGACGACGATGGGCTCCCTGCGTGTCTCCGCCGACCGGGAGACCTGTGTCACCAGCAGCCTGTGCGTCTACCGGCTGCCGCAGGTGTTCGACCAGGACGAGGAGGGCCGCGTCGTGGTCCTGGACGGGCGGCCCCCGGACACCCTGCGCGACGAACTCCGACGCGCCTGGCGAGGCTGCCCGACCCGCTCCATCCAGGTCGAGGGCCTCACCGCCGAGGAGGGCGACACCACCCCATGACCAGCGAACCGCTGCACGCCGGGCCCGCCGCCGGCGGGACACCGGCCCCCGCTCCCCTCCGCGTCATCGTCATCGGCGCCGGCACCGGCGGCATGGCGCTGGCGCACGGGTTGCGGCGGGCCGGGTTCGACGTCGTCGTCTACGAGCGGGACCGGACCCGAAGCGCGGGACTGCACGGGTACCGCGTCGGGATCGGCCCCGACGGAAGCGCGGCCCTCAAACAGCTGCTGCCGCCCGAACTGCACGAGACGTTCAAGGCCACCTGCGCCCGGCCGCCGCGCCACTTCGTCATGCTCACCGAGCGGCTGCGCACCAGCATCGACCTGCCGCTGCGCCCCGCCGTGGACGAGGAGAGCGGCGAACGCTCGGTCAGCCGGATGACGCTGCGCCAGGTGCTGTTCACCGGCATGGAGGACGTCATCCGGTTCGGCCGCACGTTCACCCACTACGAGCAGCGCCCCGACGGCAGGGTCACCGCGTACTTCGCCGAGGGCGGCGAGGACACCGGCGACCTGCTGGTGGCGGCGGACGGCGTCGGCTCCCGCGTACGCAAGCAGTATCTGCCGCACGCCCGGGTCGAGGACGCCGGCATCATCTCCATCGCCGCGAAGCTCCCGCTCACTCCGGAGTCCCGCGCCCTGCTCCCGGAGGCCGTCGCCGACGGCATCGGCCTGGTCCTCGCCCCCCGGGGGTACAGCTGCATCCTGCACACCATGGAGTTCCCGTGGGACCGGGACGGCCTGCTCAAGAACGGCGTCGGCGGCAACGACGCCGAGCTGGTACGGCAGTGGCCCGGCCTGCTCTTCGACAACACCCGCGACTACGTCAACTGGGGCTTCTGGGCGGCCACCGACAAGTTCCCGCCCGACGTGCTCAAGCGCGACGGACGCCAACTGATCGAGCTCGTCCGTGAGATGACCCGCGACTGGCACCCGAACCTGCGCGAGCTGTTCCGGCTCGCCGACCCCAGCACGTGCTTCCCCATCAACATCCGCACCTCCGTGCCCGTGCCCCAGTGGCCCACCGGCAACATCACCCTCATCGGCGACGCGATCCACACCATGACGCCCGGCCAGGGCGTCGGCGCCAACACCGCGCTGCGCGACGCCGCCCTCCTGACCCGCAGACTCACCGACTTCCGGGACGGCCGCAGCAGCCTCCACGACGCCGTCCGCGCCTACGAGACCAGGATGATCGACTACGGCTTCGAGGCCGTCCTCGCCTCCCGGGCCCAGACCGGCGGCGACCAGCTGATCCACCGGCCGTACCTCGGCCGGCTCGCCCTCGCTGCCCTGCGCGCCCAGCTCCACGTCGCGTCCCGGATCCCGTCCGCGAAGCGTCGGATGGCCGACGCCATGCACACCCGTCGCGGCGGCGACCGCGACGAGGACTGACCGACCCCCGTACCGTCACCCGAGGAGGAACCACCGTGGACATCGGCGTTTGCCTGCCGATCGGCGTACCCGGCGCCGAGGGCAGCCGGTTGATCGAGTTCGCCCGCCGGGCCGACCGCCTCGGCTTCAGCAGCCTGACCGTCACCGACCGCGTGGTGTACGACAGTTACGACAGCATCGTCGCGCTGTCCGCCGCCGCCGCGGTCACCACCCGGATCAAGCTGGTCACGGCCATCCTGCTGCCCGCCTACCGGCCCAGCGCCGTCGAGCTGGGCAAGCAGCTCGCCAGCCTCGACCGGATCTCCGACGGCCGCCTGGTCGTCGGTGTCTCCGCCGGCATGCGCGAGGACGACTACGCCGCCACCGGCACCGACTTCCACACGCGCGGCCGCCGCCTGGACACCACGATCGAGGAGATGCGGCAGCTCTGGGCGGGGGAGGGACCCCACGCCGGCGTCGGACCCCGCCCCGTCCACGGCGACATCCCGCTGTGGGGCGGCGGCCACTCCCCGGCCGGCCTGCGCCGCGCCGCCCGCCACACCATCGGCTGGATCTCGCCCGGCGGCCCGCCCCAGCGGTACGCCGAGCAGGTCGAGGGCTTCCGCAAGCTCTGGGCGGAGGAGGGCCGCGAGGGCGCCCCCCGGATGGGCGCCAACTGCTACGCGGCGCTCGGCCCGAACGGCGCGGAGGACGCCCGCACGCACATGCTCTCGTACTACGGCTACATGGGCCAGCTCGCCGAGCACCTCGCGAAGGGCGCCATCACCGAGCGCGAGACGCTCCGCGCGGTCGCCGACGGCTACGCGGCGGCCGGCTGCGACGAGCTGTTCCTGCTGTCGGTCACGGCCGACCCCGACCACCTGGACCTGCTCGCCGAAGCGGTCCTGCGCTGATGGCGCGGATGCCCGGCACCGGCCGCAGCGCCGTCGTGGTGGGCGGCGGGATCGGCGGCCTGGCCGCCGCCGTCGGCCTGCACCGGACCGGGTGGCAGGTGACCGTCCTGGAACGCGCCCCCGAACCGCGCGAGACCGGTGCGGGCATCTCGCTGCTCACCAACGCCCAGCGCGCGCTCGACCTGCTCGGCGTCGGCGACGACGTACGGCGGCGCGCGGCGGTCATGGCACCCGGCGGCGAAGGTCTGCGCCTCGCCTCCGGCCGCCGCCTGCAGCCACCCGCCGACCCGGCGTTCCTCCGCGCACACGGCCTCTCCCTGATCGTGCTGACCCGCCCGGAGCTGCACGCCGTGCTCCGCGCGGCCCTGCCGGACCGCGCCCTGCGCACCGGTGCCGAGGTCACCCGCGTCGTCGACCTCCAGGGCGGCGCGGAGGCCGTCCACCGTACGGCCGTCGGCGAGCGGACCGTGCGCGCCGACCTGGTCGTCGCCGCCGACGGCGCGTTCAGCCGGATCCGGCGCGCGCGGTGGCCACAGGTTCCGCCGCCCGTGTACAGCGGCCACAGCGTCTGGCGCGGCATCGCCGAGGGCGTCGACGGCGCGGCCGAGCCCGGCGGCAGCAGCTGGGGCCGCGGCCTGGAGTTCGGCCGCATGCCGCTCGGCGGAGACCGCGTCTACTGGTTCGCCGTCGCCAACACGCCGGAGGGGCTGCGGTTCGCCGACGAACACGCGGAAGTGCGACGCCGGTTCGGCCACTGGCACCATCCGGTGCCCGAGCTGATCGCCGCCACCCCGGCCGGCCGCGTCCTGCGTCACGACGTCTACGAGCTGGCCCGGCCGCTGCCCTCGTACGTCTCGGGACGGGTCGCGATGCTGGGCGACGCCGCCCACGCCATGACCTCGGACCTGGGGCAGGGCGCCTGCCAGGCCCTGGAGGACGCGGCCGTGCTGTGCGCGGCGCTCGCCGCCGAGCCCGACATCCCGACCGCCCTCGCCCAGTACGACGAGCAGCGCCGGCCGCGTTCCCAGGGCATCGTCGAAGCCTCCCGCCGCATGGGCGAGTTCAAGCTCACCGAAGACCGCTGGCGCGTCCTGCGCCGTAACGTCCGCCTCCGCCGCACCCCGCCCACGGCGAGCCAACAGGGCCTGGCCGCGGTCGGCGACTGGCACCCCCCGGCCCTCTCCCCGACTCCCCTGAAGGAAGCGACGTGACACAGAGAGAGGAGTCGACGTGTTCGTCGTGATCGGTGCCGGCGGCACCGTCGGGCGCGAGGTGGTGGCCGGCTTGCGAAGCGGCGGCCGGGCGGTCCGGGCGTTCGTACGCGACCCTGGCCGGGTCCGGTTCGGGCCCGGAGTCGAGGTCGCCGTCGGGGATCTGGGACGGCCGGAGACCGTGCGGGCCGCGCTGGACGGGGCCGAGGGGGTCTTCGTGCTGTCCGCCGGACCGGACGCCGCCGCGCAGGAGGCCGCGGTCGCCGAGCAGGTGCGCCGGTGCCGGGTCGGCCGGGTCGTGAAGCTCTCCTCGGTCGCCGCGGACGAGCCCGCCCTCGGCTCGTACGGCCGCGCCCACGCGGAGGCCGAGCAGGCGTTCGCCCGTACCGGCGCCGAGTTCACCGCGCTGCGCCCCACCGCCTTCATGTCGAACGTGCTCCAGTGGCGCGCCTCGATCGCCGCCGAGGGGACCGTGCACCAGACGTACGGGCACATTCCGCGCGCCGTGGTCGACCCGGCGGACGTCGCCGCCGTGGCCGTCGTCTGTCTGACGACCGCCGGGCACGGCGGCCGGGTTCACCGGCTCACCGGTCCCGAGGCGCTGACCGCGCCCCAGCAGGCCGCCCGCGTCGCCAGGCTGCTCGGCCGCCCGCTGACATACGTCGAGGCGCCCCGTGCGGCGGCGGCCGAGGCGATGGCGGCGGGTGGTCTGCCGGCCGGGTTCGCCGCCGGACTGCTGGACGCCCAGGCCGACCCCGACCCGCGCAGAGGCGGCCTCCCGCTGCCCACCGTACGGAGCCTGACCGGACGGGAACCGAACGGTTTCGACGCCTGGCTGTCGCGCCACAAGCACCTGTTCGAGACGGGCTGACGCTCCGGCGGGACTCAAGCCGTTCTCGATCGACGTGGTCGAGTTTCGAGGGGATCCACGCCTGGTAGAACTCGCCCGACGGGGCAGGAGGGGGACGAGTCGCATGACGTTGCGTCAGCGGTTACTGACGCGTGCCGGGCCGCTCCTCGGGCAGGTGCGCGCACACCCGTTCTGGACGGGCCTGTGCGACGGCACCCTGCCGCCCGAGGCCCTCTGGTACTTCGCCGAGCAGGACTTCCGCTTCACCGTTCCCGCCTACGCGCGCGCCCTCGCCCGTACGGCCGCCGTCGCGCAGCGCCCCGAGCAGGGGGCACTCCTGGCGGGCGCGGCCGGTGCGACGTTCGAGTCGCTCAGCCGGATGTCACGCGAACTCGACGCGCTGGCCGACCGGTTCCCGCACCTCGAACGGGCCGACGGCATCAGCGGGGCCACGCTCGCCCACACCTCCTTCCTCACCGCGGTCTCGACCGGATCCTTCGCCGCGGCGCTGGGCGGCCTGCTGCCGATGACCTGGTTCCACCAACAGGTCTGCGTCGAGCTGCGGCGACTTCTGGTGCCGGGCACGCGCTACACGGACTGGATCGACCAGTACTGCCCGGGAGACGGCTTCGACGACTACGTCGAGGCGTACCTCGCGCTCGTCGACGACTTCGCCGCCACCGCGCCCGAGGCCGAACTCACCCTCCTGGCGGACGGTTTCCTGCACGGGGCGCGCTACGAGCTCGCCTTCTGCGAGGCGGCCTGGCGGCCGCGGAACCGGGCCGACACCACATCGGAAAGGAATTCATGGAAGTGACCCCGTACGACGAGACCGTGCCCGTACTGATCGTCGGCGGCGGCTATGCCGGGCTGGCGACGTCTCTCTTCCTCTCGCACCACGGAGTGAGGTCGCTGCTCGTCGACCGGCACGCCGGTGTGGCGGTCCAGGGGCGCGCCCGCGGCATCAACCCCCGTACGATGGAGATCTACCGGCCGCTCGGCCTGGAAGCCGAGATCAAGGAGGCCGGCCGCCCCTTCGACGCCGACTCGGGCGTCGTCCGCTGCGAGAACCTCAGCTCCGAGTGGCACTGGATCATGGCGCAGGACTCCCCGCGCGCGCTGCCCGAGTTCACCGCCGGCGAGTTCGGCATGGCCGACCAGAGCACCGTGGAGCCCGTCCTCGCGAAGCGCGCCCGCGCCAACGGCGCCGAGATCCGGCACCACACCCAGTGCGTCTCGGTGGAGCAGGACGCGGACGGCGTCACGGCGGTGATCGAGGACCGCGGCACGGGCGAGCGCCGCACCGTGCGGGCCGGGTACCTGGTGGCCTGCGACGGCTACCGCGGCACCATCCGCGACGGCCTCGGCATCGCGCGGACCGGGCGCGGCACGATCCGCTCCTACGTCTCCTTCGTCATCAAGGCCGACCTGTCGGACCTGATCGAGAAGACCGCGCTGTTCTGGATCATCGGCGGCGACGGCGTCTCCGGCGGCTTCGTCACCCACGCGCTGCCGGACCACTGGGGCGTCGCGCTCACCTACGACCCCGCCGAGGAGTCCCCCGAGGACTACACCCTGGAGCGGTGCGCCGCCGCGGCCCAGGCCCTGATCGGCCGGGACGTCCCGGTCGAGGTCATCGACAAGTCCTCCTGGGAGGAGGCGGTCGGGGTCGCCGACCGCTACCGCGCCGGACGCGTCTTCCTCGTCGGCGACGCCGCGCACGTCTGGCCGCCGGCGGGCGCGCTGGGGGCCAACTCGGCGGTGCAGGACGCCCACAACCTGGCCTGGAAGCTCGCCGCGGTGATCAAGGGGCAGGCCGGCGACGGCCTGCTGGACAGCTACGAGGACGAGCGGCGCGCCGTCGCCGTGGAGCTGGCCGACCTCACCGTGCGCAGCCAGGAGTCGCGCTTCGGGCCCACCCCGCAGGAGGACCCGCTGGAGCCCACGCTGTGCATCCTGGCCCAGCGCTACCGCTCCTCGGCGATGATCGGCGCGGAGCACACCGGCGTCATCGGCGAGCAGGTCGACCAGTACGCCAGGCCCGGCACCCGCGCGCCGCACCTGTGGCTCGACCACGACGGCCGCCGCATCGGCGCGCACGACCTGTTCCACGACGCGTTCGTCCTCCTCACCGGTCCCTCCGGCGACGAGTGGAAGAGCGCCGCGGCCCAGGCCGCGGCGGGCACCTCGGTGCCCGTGCGGGCCTACCGGGTAGGCCCGGCCGCCTCCGGCGCCGAGCTGACCGACGTCGAGTCCGAGTGGGCGACCCGTTACCGCCTCGGCCAGGGCGGTGCGGTCCTGGTCCGCCCCGACGGCTACGTCGCGTGGCGCGGCGAGGAGCTTCCCGCCGACCCGGCGGCGGCGCTCACCGACGCGCTCCGCCAGGTCCTCTCCGTCAGCGCCTGAACACCACGAGGGCGCCGGTCCCGCACGGGACCGGCCCCCGCACACATGACCGCCCGGCCCACGCCGCCCGGGCCCCCCGCCACGCCCCCCCCCCCCCCTATCCCACCCCCGCTAACCGGGTATATCTTTTC
>NZ_JBSGIW010000132.1:0-14773 GCF_053605265.1 Streptomyces sp. NPDC003943
GGACACGATGCGGGAGGCCACGCGCACGGCGAGTCTTGGCCACGCGGCGAAGTGCCGGCCGGGGGCGCCCCCAGGCGAAGCGCTGGGGAGACGCGGCCCCTGGCCGTGATCCGCCGGACCGGCCCTAGCCTCCCGGCAGGACCGGCAGGCTCCGCGGCGCCCGGGTGATCACGCCGGTCCGTTCCGGCCGGAAGCCGTCCGCCAGACGCAGGCGCGGCATGGCCTGGAAGAGCGCGCGCAGGGCGTATTCGGCTTCGAGGGCGGCGAGGGTGACGGCCGGGCAGTAGCCGGGGCCGTAGGTGAGCTGGCCCGGGTCGTCGCGGAAGGGGTCGTAGCGGTCGGGGGCGCGGAAGCGTTCGGGGTCGCGGCCGGCCGCGCCGAGGAGGAGGGCGACGGGGGCACCGGACGGCAGGGTGCCGCCGGAGACCCTGATCTCCCCGCGGGTGCGGCGCATGACGACCTGGACCGGGGGCTCGCGGCGCAGCGACTCCGTCCAGGCGCGGGCGACGAGGCCGGCGGGCGCGTCGCGGAGGGCGGCGGTCCGGTCGGGGTCCGCGAGGACGTCGGCGAGGAAGCCCGCCAGGGCCTTCTCGCGTACGGCGATCTGGGCCGTGCACTGCCCGGCCATTGCGGAGGCGGCCCGGCCGCGGACGAGGCGCATCATGTCGCGGTACGGGACGCCGACGGCCGCGGCGACGGTCCCGGCGGGCAGCCAGTGGCAGAAGTCGGCGACCAGGTCGGCCCGCGGCCGGTCGGCGATCCGGCGGGCGAGGACGAACGCGGTGCGTTCGGCGACGGCCCGCAGCTCGGCCTCGTCCACGTCGGTGTGCGTCTCGGCGCACGGCGGGTCACCGGGCCGGTGACCATGGGTGAAGCGGGCGTCGGTGAGGGCGCTCGCCACGTCCGCGTACCGGCTCAGCACCCAGGCCCGCAGCAGCGGGTCGTGGGTGAGCGGGAACTCCTCGCGGAGCACCCGGTAGACGCGGTACGGGTCGCGGCCGGCGCCCGGCTCCAGCGGGCTGGGCGCCACCCGGCGCGCTCCGGTGCGCCGGTGCGGTGCGGGCCGGGATCCTGGGCCCGGCCGGGCGGGTGCCATCGTGGGCAGCTCGGCCCACGGGTCCCGCCGGGAGGCCGGTCGGTCAGGCGCGTGGTGCGGTGCGTGGTGCGGTGTGCGGTTGGGCTCGTCGCTCATCTCGCCCCCTCGTCGGTCAGCGGCGCGCGTCTCCCCAGACCATCACCGAGAAGACCCGGTCGCAGCAGGTATACCGCCGAACGGGTGATTCGGTCCCGCCCGGCTCAGGTCAACCTCAGGTCAACCTCAGGTCGACGTCAGGTCAACGAGAGGCGGAACGCCATCTGTCCGAAACCGACCTGGTCCCCGGCCCGCACCACCACCGCGCCCGTCACCCGGCGCCCGTTGACCGTGGTGCCGTTGGTGGACCCGAGATCCCGCAGCACCCACATCCCGCCCTGCAGGGACAGCTCCGCGTGCAGCCGGGACACCGTCTCGTGGCTGAGCCGCAGCCCGTTCACCGGGTCGCGCCCGATCCGCAGCGGATACGGCCCCGGCTGCGGCAGCAGCAGCTTCGGCAGCCGCTCGGCGTGCCAGGCCCGGCCCAGCTTCGCCGTGAACGCCGACATCTTCTCGACCGCGCCCACCACCCGCCGCGTCCACGGCGACTCCGTCGCCAGGTCGGCGGTGAGCAGGGCGAGTTCGTCGGGCCGCCGGGCGACGAGCGCCCGCTCCATCCGGAACAGAAAGGTGTCGTGCGACAGACGCCCCTGCGCCGCGCCCTCGCGCAGCAACGCGAGCGCGCGCTCCCGCTCGGCGTCGCTCAGCCGAGGGGCGTCCGGCGGGCCGGCCGGCAGCTCGTAAGGGGTCGTCACATCCGTGATTGTCGGCCGGAAGGCCCCGGGGTGTCCAGAAGGGCCCCGATAACCCGGGTGACCTCCGGCGCGATCGTTGCTACGGTCCGACGACTCGACTACCTGGGGGAACCCTCATCTTGACCTCGCATCACGCGTCTCACACGTCCGACGCCCCGCTCGTCGTCCGGCCGCTCGCCGGGCCCGGGGAGCTGGACCTCTTCAACCGCCTCGACTACGTCCTCGACCACGAGCTCGCGGACGACCTCACCACCGGCCGCCGCCGCCCGGAGTGGCTGTGGGTGGCGCTGCGCGGCGACCGTCTCGTCGGCCGCGTCGGCTGGTGGACCGGCCGGCCCGGGACCGCGCCGCAGGCCCTCGACTTCTTCGACCTCGACCCCGCGCTGGCGCCGGAGGAAGCCGCCGAGACCGGCCGGCAGCTCCTGGAGACGGCGAGCGCGGCGGTCCTCGGCGACGGTCCGCGGCCCGAGTTCGGGCGCTTCATGCCGGCGGACTGGCGGGAGGACCCGGAGACCCGCCGCCGCCTGGAGACCCTCTTCGGGGTCCTGACGGCCTCCGGCGCCCGGCCGCTCGTCGAACGGCTCCGCCTGGAGTGGCGGCCCGGCGCCCCGGCGCCCGCGCCCGGCGAGCGCCTGGTCTTCCGCCCGGTCCGCGACCGCGAGGACCTGCTCGCGCTGATGACCCCGGTCATGGAGGGCACCCTCGACGCCCACGGCCGGGCCGACCTCGCCGGCGGGCTCTCCCCGCGCGAGGCCGCCGAGCTGCACTACGACGAGGAGCTCGCGCACTACACCACGCCACGCGACTGGTGGCGGATCGCCGAGCTGCCGGGCACCGGCGAGCCGGTCGGCTTCGTCGTCCCCGCGCGCAACAACTACCACCCGATCATCGCGTACATCGGCGTGCTGCCCGCCCACCGCGGCCGGGGCTACGTCGACGACATCCTGGCCGAGGGCACCCGGGTGCTCGCCGCCGAGGACGTGCCGCGGATCCGGGCGGCGACGGACGTCGGAAACGTGCCGATGGCGAATTCGTTCGCCCGGGCGGGTTACACGGCCTTCGAGCGGGCGATCAACTTCGTGTGGGACGCACCGGGCGATCGGGGCGACTGACTGCCAGGATGGTCCCGTAGTCGTCCGTCGTACGTCGTCGTCGAGGGGACCGTCGCGTGCTGTTCGAGGTATGGGCGCCGCACGCCCGTGACCGGGTGACGCTGGAACTGAACGGCGCCGGGCACCCGCTGGAGCGGGACGCCGAGCGGGCCGGCTGGTGGACCGGGGTCGTCCCCGCCGCCGACGGCGACCGCTACGGCTTCTCGCTCGACGGCGGGCCCCTGCTGCCCGACCCGCGCGCCCGCCGGCTGCCCGACGGACCGGACGGCCTCGCCGCGGTCGTCGACCACGACACCTACGGCTGGCGGCACGAGACGCCCCGGCTGAAGGTGCGCGGCGGCGTCCTGTACGAGCTGCACGTCGGCACCTTCACCCCCGAGGGCACCCTCGACGCGGCGGCGGCGCGGCTCGGGGAACTGGCCGGGCTCGGGATCACCCATGTGGAGCTGATGCCGCTGTGCCCGTTCCCCGGGGTGAACGGCTGGGGGTACGACGGGGTGGCGCCGTGGGCGGTGCACGAGCCGTACGGGGGGCCGGCGGCGCTCCGGCGGTTCGTGGACGCGGCGCACGGGCTCGGCCTCGGCGTGGTCCTGGACGTGGTGCACAACCACCTGGGCCCGTCGGGCAACCATCTGCCGTCCTTCGGGCCGTACTTCACCGAGACCCACCACACGCCGTGGGGCGCGGCGGTGAACCTGGACGCGCCCGGCTCGGACGAGGTGCGGGCGTACTTCCTGGGCAGCGCGCTGGCCTGGCTGCGCGACTACCGGATCGACGGCCTGCGCCTCGACGCCGTGCACGCCCTCGCCGACACCCGGGCCCTGACGTTCCTGGAGGAGCTGTCGGCGGCGGTCGACGAGCTGGCCAGGGAGCAGGGCCGGCAGCACTTCCTGATCGCCGAGTCGGACCTCAACGACCCGCGCACCACCACCCCGCGCGCGGTCGGCGGCCTCGGTCTCCACGCCCAGTGGAACGACGACTTCCACCACGCCCTGCACACCGCGCTCACCGGTGAGTCCCAGGGCTACTACGCCGACTTCGCGCGCGCCCCGATGGCCGCGCTGGCCAAGACGCTCACCCGGGTCTTCTTCCACGACGGCACGTACTCCAGCTTCCGGGGCCGGCGCCACGGCCGTCCGGTCGACCGTGACCGCACCCCCGCCCACCGCTTCCTCGGCTACTCCCAGACCCACGACCAGATCGGCAACCGGGCCACCGGCGACCGTCTTTCGGCCACCCTCTCCCCCGGTCTGCTCGCCTGCGCGGCGGCCCTCGTGCTCACCGGGCCGGCGATCCCGATGCTGTTCATGGGCGAGGAGTGGGGGGCGACGACGCCCTGGATGTACTTCACCGACCACACCGACCCGGAGCTCGCCGAGGCCGTACGGCGGGGCCGGCGGCGGGAGTTCGCGGCGCACGGCTGGGCCGAGGAGGACGTTCCCGACCCGCAGGAGCCGGCCACCCGGGACCGCTCGGTCCTGGACCGCGCCGAACGCGAGCGCGAGCCGCACAAGCGGCTGCTCGCCTGGTACCGCGAGCTGATCGCGCTGCGCCGCACCCTGCCCGACCTCACCGACCCCGATCTGGGCGGCGTGAAGGTGGCGTACGACGAGGAGGCGCGCTGGCTCGTCTTCCGGCGCGGTGACGTCCGGGTCGCGGTCAACCTGGGCAAGGAGCCGGCCGACATCGCGCTCGGCTCCAACGGCCGCGACCGGGTGCTCGCCGCCTGGGAGCGGACGGAGGCACCCGGCCGGGACGGGCTGCTCAGGCTGCCGGCGGAGTCCGCGGTCGTCCTCGGTGACGGATGACGGATGACGACGCGCCGGCCGGCTACTCGACGATCGCCATCTCGCGCGAGGTGTTGTTGAAGCGGCGCCCGGTGCCGTCCTCCGTCAGCGTCACGATGTCCTCGATGCGCACCCCGAAGCGGCCCGGCAGATAGACGCCCGGCTCGATGGAGAAGCACATGCCGGGGAGGATCGGAAGCCCCTCGCCCTCGATCATGTACGGGGGTTCGTGGGTGGTGACGCCGATGCCGTGGCCGGTGCGGTGGATGAAGTACTCGCCGTAGCCCGCGTCCGTGATGACCTTGCGGGCCGCGCGGTCGACGTCCTGGCACGCGGCGCCGGCCCGTACGGCGTCGAAACCGGCCTGCTGCGCCTCCCGTACGAGGTCGTGGACGCGCCGCTCCTCGTCCGTGGGCTCGCCGACGTGGACGGTGCGGGTGGTGTCGGAGCCGTAGCCGTGCTTGAGGCCGCCGAAGTCGAGGACGACCATGTCGCCGCGCTCGATGGTGCGGTCGCCGGCCTCGTGGTGCGGGTTGGCGCCGTTGGGGCCGGAGCCGACGACGGTGAAGTCGACCTGGGAGTGGCCGGTTTCCATGAGGAGAGCGGCCAGGTCGGCGGCCACCTCGGTCTCCCTGCGGCCGGCGAAGCGGACCTTGAGGATCTCGCCGTACGCCTCGTCGGCGGCGGCCCCGGCGGTGGCGATGCGGGCCAGCTCGGCCTCGTCCTTGACGGCGCGGAGCATCGGCAGGGCCTCGGTGAGCGACACGTACGAGGTGTCGGGCAGGGTCTGCTGGAGGCCGAGCAGGTGCATGGCCCAGGCGTTGTCGCTGACGCCGAACCGGCCGGAGACGTCGAGCAGCGGGGCGGTGACGGCGTACGGGTCCTTGCCGTCGGTCCAGTCGCGCAGGGTCAGGGCGGCGGCGCCCGCGGCCTTCGCGGCGTCCGGGGCCTCCAGGGTGGGCACGACGAGCACCGGGTCCCGGCCGGGCGCGATGACGAGGACGGTGAGCCGCTCGGTGATCGCGGTGGGCTGGTAGCCGGTCAGGTAGACCAGGTCGGGGCCGGGCGCGACGAGCACGCCGGCGAGCCCCGCCGCGGCGGCGGAGTCGGCGGCGCGGGCCATCCGGGCCCGGTAGTCGTCGGCGGTGAACGGGGCGGGTGCGGTGCCGCCGGCGGGCGTGGTGCTCTCGGGCGTGCGGCTCTCGGGCATGGGTGATCTCCTCCTCGACGTAGGCCATCCTGCCCGGAGCGGACGGGCGACGCGACCGGGTCCGCGGCCTCAGCGGCCCTGGTCGGGCCCGCGCACGATGAGGCGTTCGAGCAGCGCCTGGAACTCGTCGCCGACGACGATCCGCAGCTGGCCGTCGTCCTCGCCGTGCTCGCTGAGCTGGGTGAGCGTGCCGGCCCGCCACCAGAAGACGTACGGGCTGATGGCACCGGGAGTGTCCTCGTAACCGGAGGCGGCGAAGGAGGCCATCGCGCCGAGCGCGGGCACGATCGTGGTGTCCCGGATGGGGTGGAAGGCGAGCTGGTGCCGGAAGGGCATGGCGACGAGGGCACCGTCGTCGGTGAGCGGGCGGCCGGTGACCCGGCGGACGACGGCGTCGAGGTCGAGGACGCGGCTCGCGGTGTAGAAGGAGTCGCCGAGGATGACCTCGAAGCTCATGCCGTCGGCGTCCTTGACGGTCTCGTGGCCCTCGACCGGCAGCCCGCGCAGGTTGTCGAGCGCGCGGGCGCGCAGCCGGGCCGGGTCGCCGAGGCGTTCCAGGGCCTCGTCGGTGAGGGTCATGACGCTCTCCGGCAGGTCGAGCGCGAGGACCTCGTAGAGCCCGGGGGCGACGCTGCGGGCGTAGCCGAAGGTGCCGGGGTCGATGCCGTCGCCGCTGACGACGCGCGGGTAGAGCTGGGCGCGGATCTGCTCGGGCGGCAGGGTGTCGAGGGCGGAGGGGCCTTCGAGGGCGCGGACCACGAGCCGGACGTGCCGGTCGATCAGCCGGGGCCAGACGCGGGTGCCGCGCGGGTCCTGGTGGCAGACGGCGGCGAGGTTGCCGAGGCCGAAGCGGCGGCTCGCGTCGTCCGTCACGTGGTCGGCGTAGACGGTGACTTCGAGCCCGAGTTCGGCGAAGGCCGCCCGGACCCGGCCGCGGAAGAGAGCGGCCTCGCGCTCGGAGAAGTACGAGAACTCCGGGTCCCTCGGCGCGTCCTCGTCGTCGCGCCTCGGCCCTCGCCGGAACCACCCCACGTCGCCCCGCCTTTCGTCGCCGCTCTGGCCGGTGGCCACAGGCCACTCGCCAGACTATCGGCCGTTCGGGGCGCGCAGGGAGAGATGCCTGGTCAACTGGGCCGCCGGACCGGCCGGTTCGGCTCCGGCGTACAGGAGTTCCGTGCGGTGTACGAGCCGGGGCGCGGCGAGCGGCACGGGCACCGCGCCCGGGACGCCCGCGGCGGCGGAGGCCGGCAGCAGGGCGAGGCCGTGTCCGGCGGCGGCGAGGGCGGCGAGGGTGCGGGCGTCGGTCCCCTCGTAGCGCAGGGCGGTGCGGAAGCCGTGGCCGGCCGGGCCGCCGTGCACGGCGCGCAGCCGGTCGAGCGGGAAGCCGGCGTCGGGGGCGTCGAGCCAGCGGGCGTCCACGAGGTCGGCGAGGTCGAGTCCGGGCCGCCGCCCGGGGCGCCGCGCGGCGAGCGGATGTCCGTCGGGCAGGACGACGGCGAGGGGCTCCTCGGCGACGGCGCGGACGGTCAGCGGGGCGACGTCGGGCAGCCGCAGCGGGTCGCTGGGCGCGGCGAGCCCGTCGACGAGACCGAGGTCGGCCTCGCCGACGGCGACGGCGGCGGGGACCTCGTCGCGGGGCAGGGTCCGCAGGGTGACGCCGGTGGCGGGCAGCGCGGCGAGGACCCGGGGGTGCAGGGCCAGCGGGGAGGCGACGAGGGTGAGCGTCCCGCGCGGCGCGGCGGCGAAGCGGGCGAGGTCGACACGGGCCGCGTCGAGGCGGAGCAGCAGCGAGCCGGCGTGTTCGAGCAGCCGCTCGCCGGCCGGGGTGGGGGCGACGGGCCGGCGGGTGAGCAGCGGCAGGCCGAGGTCGGCCTCCAGGGCGGCGATGTGCTGGGAGACGGCGGACTGGGTGTAGCCGAGGTCGCGGGCCGCCTCCGAGAAGGAGGCGAGCCGGGCGACGGCGACGAACGTACGGAGGAGATGCGGGTCCATGAACGGGCTGTGTCGTCGTCTGGGTCAGGAGCCCTGCCTGGTCTTCAGCAGGTCCTTGGCGTAGTGGGCGAGGGAGCGGTTGTAGCGGGGCAGCAGCGGCGCGAGAGCGCCGAGCGCGAGCGCCGCCGCCTCGCGTTCCCGGCCGGTGTCGGCGAGGGCGAGCGCGAGGAAGGCGTCGACGGCGGCGGACAGCGCGGCCTCGTCGGCGTCGAGCCGGTCGGCGGGCACGGCGCGTTCTTCGGTGAGGAGTTCGACGCTCTGGTCGGGGCGTCCGAGGTTGCGCAGGCTGCTGGCGAGCTGGATGACGGCGCGACGGCGGCGCAGCCCGGTGAGCCCGCCGTCGAGCGCGCGCCGGTACAGGCGCACGGCCTGCTCGGGCTCGCCGGTCGAGTCGTGCGCGGCGCCCTGCTCGAAGAGCGCGACGGGCTCGTCCTCGGGGCGCTCGGCGGCGAGTTCCGCGATACGGGCGCGGAAGGCGGCGGGGTCGTCCGCGTACGCGTCGAGCTCGGCCCAGGCGGCGGCGACGCGCTCTTCCCAGTCACCGGTGTCGCTGATCGTCATGACGGCACCCTATCCCCGGCCGGTCGCGCGCCTCCTATCTGAGCCGGTCGACGAGCTCGTCGACCGTGGCGAGAGTGGAGTGGTGCTCGGCGGGGTCGTCGGCGGGGAAGCACCGGAGCAGGTCGGCGGATTCCTCGGCGGCGGCCAGGGCCTCGGCCGGGCGGAGCCCGCGCAGGTTGAGGGCGACGAGGTAGAGGGCCGCGGCGACGCCCCGCTGATCGTCCAGGGCGCGCCACAGGTCGGCGGCCTCGCGCGCCGTGGCAGCCGCCTGTTCGGGAATGCCGGTGTCCGTCAGCTTGTCCGCGAGGCGGCGCAGTGCGAGGGCGAGTTGGTAGCGGTGTTCGAAGGTGGCGTCCCGGGCGACGCAGCGGCGCCAGAGGCGGACCGACTCCAGGCCGGCGGCCGCGGCTTCCCGCCGGCGTCCCAGCAGCCACAGCGCCTCGGACAGGACCTTCTCCGTGATCGCGAGGCCGAGTTCGTACCCGTCGGGATCGTTCTGCGCCAGGCGGCGATACGTCTCGGCCGCCCGCTCCAGCACGCGTACGGCCTGGGGCCGCGCCATCCGCCGGTACGGATCACCGCCGTCGTCCGGCTCCAGGTCGGCGAGCATGGCTGTCATGACCGTGAGCGCGCTCATCAAGCTCACGTCGAGGGGACCGACCCCGTCGGCCCGCATCTCACGGGCCGCCTCCTCGAGGTAGGCCAGGGCCTCTTCCCAGCGGCCCGCCCTCGCCAGGAGGGCGCTCGCCTGCACCAGCGCCCCGTTGACGTCGGACCGCCCGACGAGATCGCCCGAGGCGTACGGGATCTCGTCCGACGTTCTGAGGAGGTGGATGACGGCCCGGTGGACGGCGAGCATGTCCTCTGCGTGGGTGGACGCGTCGAGCATGCCGAGGAGGGCGAACAGGGAGTTCAGCAGTGCGGGCGCACGGCCGGAGGTGTCACCGAAGGCCAGTCGGCACAGCACGTCCACCGCCGTGTCGCGTCCGGTCGTCACACCGGTGGCACGCTCCTGCACCCACACGAAGCCGAGCGCCTGGCTCATGACACCTGACCAGGGATCCCTGCCCCGGCCCGCCGGTGCTCCCCGGCCGCTCAGCTCCGCGGCCTCGCTGAGCGCGTCGAAGGCTTCCTCGCCCCGCTCCTGCCGCAGCAGCACCGACGCCTGCGTGGCGAGCGCGAAGACCAGGTGCTCCGCGTTGCGCTCCGGGTCCTCTCGGGTCGCCCGGCGCGCGATGTCGACCGCCTCGCCGGCCAGCGCCCGCGCCTGCTCGGGGTGCGCTCCGGTCAGGGTGGTGGCGGCGGCCGCGAGCACGTAGGGCAGTCCGGTATCCGCTTCGCCGGGCTCGTCCTCAGCGAGTCGGCGGACCAGTTCGACCGCCTCGAGGGCCGCCTCGACCGCCTGGCCGGACGGTCCGAGGCGCGGCACGAGGAAGGAGGCCGCCATCAGGACCTTGGCCAGGTCCTCCCGGTGTTCGGCGGGGTGCTCCGCCGCCAGTCGCCGGAAGACCTCGATGGCGTCGCGGAACGCGGCCGCCGCCTGATCGAGCCGTGTCGTGTCGGCCGCGAGGTGCTCATGGGGCTCCCGCGTCCAGGGCTCCAGGTCCGCGAACACCAGCGCTATGGCCAGTTCGAGCGAGACCTCGGCGAGGACGGCGTCGAAGCCCGCCGGGTCCGAGGCGGCGAGCTCGCGATACAGCCGCGCGGCCTCCGCGAGCGCGGGAGCGGCCTGTTCGGGCCGCTTCGCCTGGTCGAGTCGCCGCCCCAGGGTGCGGTGGATCCCGGCCCGTTCGGCCCTGTCGGCGGCCGCCGCCGACAGACGGAGCGGGGCCAGTCGTTCGGTGAGGTCGGCCGCGGCCGCGGCGAGCTCCTCGTTCTCGTCGATGTCGTCCGGCAGGCGGGTGTCGAGGGCCTCCAGCGTGGCCAGCACATGGGGCCAGCGCTGACTGGCGGCGGTGAGGAAGGTGAGGGCCCGGGGCGCGTAGGCGGGCAGACCGCCGTCGTCGGAGCCACCGGAGTCTCCGGAGTCGGCCGCGGGCAGCAGGAGTTCGGGCACGTCGGCGGCCCAGGGGTCGGCGGCGTGGTCGGGAAGGTCGTGGCCCGGAAGGGAGAGGGCCAGGAAGTCCTCGGCGAGCCGGTCGGGATAGAGCGGCTCCAGCACGGTGCCGGAGGCGCCCGGCGGATAGCAGTACGCGTGGTCGGTGAGTAGGCGGTCCGGGTCGGCGCCGGGGCCGCC
Organism: Streptomyces sp. NPDC003943; assembly: GCF_053605265.1. Lineage (NCBI taxonomy): Bacteria > Bacillati > Actinomycetota > Actinomycetes > Kitasatosporales > Streptomycetaceae > Streptomyces > Streptomyces sp. NPDC003943. Next base: position 10,786 of record NZ_JBSGIW010000132.1, read on the forward strand.
GAGTCCGGCCGACGCGAGGGCGCCCTTCGCCTCCCGGTACGGGAGCGATCCGGTGAGCGCCGCGACGAAGGCGGTGCGGGAGACCTCCGCCGTGGTGCTGCCGATCGCCCCGGTCTCGTGCAGGGTGTGCCAGTGGCGGCGCTCCCGGTCGAGGAGGTACGCCGTGAGGCCGGTCATGTCCGCGGGGACGGCGGCGGGCGCCGCGTCGGCGTGGCGGTGCACGGCGGCGCGCGCCGCGTCGGCGTGGCGGTCCACGGCAGCCAGCGCGGCCAGGTGGACCGCGAGCGTCAGCCCGAAGTCCGGTCCGCTCAGCTCGCCCGGCGGCTCGATGCCGTGCGCGGGCAGGCCGTAGAGGGCGGCGAAGGCGTCGCGCGCGGCGCGGAACATGCCGTGGCGCTCGCTGTCGCGGACCCGGCCGGCGTCGTCGGCGAGCGGCGGCAGCGCACGTGTCGAGGCATCGGCCTGGAGGTCGGCGATGGAGGCGCGGACGGCGGGCCAGGGGTCCCGGCTGCGGGCGAGCAGCAGCACGCGGGCCTGGTCGGTGACCCGGTGCAGCAGCGCGTTGCTGAGCAGCCAGGTCAGGTGGGCCACCGGCCACCGGTCGGCGTAGTCGACGACCAGGAGCACGCCGGCACCGCTGTCGGTGCGCAGGTCCTGGCTCCCCGGTGGCGGATGGGCGACACCGGGGCCGCGCGCGGCCGTCGCCACGGTCCAGCCGGCGGCCGCCGACTCCTCCGCGAACCGGGCGGCCAGTCGGCTCTTGCCCTGGCCGCCCGGCGCGTGCAGCCACTGGACGGACAGCCGTGGGCCGTGATCGCGCCAGTGGCGCAGCTCGGCCAGCTCCTTCTCGCGCCCGGTGAAGTCGACGACCGCGTAGCGCGCGTTCAGCATGCGGCTGGGCAGGGCGAGCAGCCAGGCCGGGTCCGGCCGGGCCTCGGGGCGCCAGCGCTGCAGGACGTAGAGCGGCACGCCGTCGCCGAACACATGGATGTCCGCGCCAATGCAGCCGTAGGCGAAGCCGTTGACCGCGTGGACGTACTGCTGCTGGGAGCTCAACGCCCGTCCCCGGCGAACGGCGTCCCCGCCTGGTCGCCACGGTCGCCGTCGCCACGGTCCCGGTCGCCACGGCCCTGGTCGCCACGGTCCCGGTCGCCACGGCCCTGGTCGCCACGGTCCCGGTGAACGATGACGCTGCTGCCCGGCCCCTGCGCCCCGACCGCGAACCCTCCGTCGTGCGCCTCGACCCGCTGGACCCACTGCGGCCGGTCCGGCGGAAGCTGCTGCCGCACCGCCTCCACCAGGGTCAGCAGCTCGGCCGCCGCGTCGGGACGCTCCCGCAGCAGGTCCTCGATGTCCTCCCGCCACCGTACGACCTGCGCCTGCCGCACCTCGTCCGGATCGGCGGCGTTCGCGATCCGTGCCGCGCTGCGTTCGAGGCGCACCTCGATGTCGGCGGCCCCGGACTCCGCCCCCGGCCCCGGTTCGGCGCCGTCGCCCCGCCCGAAGATCCTCGCGACCCCGGCTCTCGTGGCCTGCCAGGCGCTGGTCGCCATCGCCGTGACGATCGTCGTCGCCGCGGTCATCGCCAGCGCGGTCGCCTCAGGATTCGACATCAAGTCCCCCAAGAACACAGCGAGTTCTCGCATCCCTGCCGTAGACGAGGGTAACGGCCCGCCCAGGGCCCGCGAACTGCCCGATAAGCATCCATGATGCAGAGTGCAGGAACCATCGTTGGACGTGAACCAGCGAGCGAGGCCAGCATGGGCGTCATGAACGCGCAGAACACCCGCCCGCAGACCTCCCGCACTCCCCGGATCGCCCTCGTCGGCGACCGCTCCCCGCACGTCAAGTCCCACATCCGCGTCCCGATGCTGCTCGACGCCCTCGCCGAGCGCGACGGCCTCGTCCTCGACGCGTACTGGATCCAGAGCCGGAACGCCGAGGAGCCGGGCGCGGTGAAGGGCTTCGACGCCGTGTGGCTGCTGCCCGGCAGCCCGTACGAGAGCGAGGCGGGAGCGATCGCCACGATCCGCACGGCCCGCGAGGACGGCATCCCGTTCCTGGGCACCTGCGCCGGCTTCCAGCACGCGCTCCTGGAGTTCGCGCGGAACGTGTGCGGCCTGGAGCGGGCGGCGCACGCCGAGAACGACCCGGCGGCCGACGAGGCCGATCTGCTGCTCGCCCCGCTCGCCTGCTCGCTCGTGGGCCACGAGGGCCCGGTGCGGGTGACGCCGGGCTCGCTCGCCGAGTCGGTGATCGGCGCCGAGCTGACGACCGAGCGCTACCACTGCAACTACGGCCCCGACAGCCGCCATCTGGACGCCCTGACCGCGCACGGCCTGGCCCTCACCGGCCACGACGACGACGGCCAGGTCCGGATCGCCGAACTGCCCGGCCACCCCTTCTTCCTCGCCACCCTCTTCCAGCCGGAGCTGGCGGGCGACGGCACCCGCCCGCACCCGGTCGTCCGGGCGTGGGCGCGGGCGGCGGCCGGGCACGCGGCCGGGGCCGTCAGCGTGCCGGTGGCCTGAAGTCCACCTCGGCGGCCGGCAGGACGCGCACGGAGCGCCCGGGGAAGTCCAGGTTGCGGAAGATCTCGTTGTGGTGCGCGACGGACGCGTCGGGCGCGGCGTACGGGCCCCCGCCGTCCCGTACGGAGGTGGTGTGGCCGTCGGCGACCAGCACGAGGTCGTAGCGGCGGCTGAGCGCCTGGCGGGCGGTGGTGTCGACGCAGATCTCCGTCGCGAAGCCCGTCACGACGACTTCGGTCGCGCCGAGCGCCTGGAGGGTGGCGTCGAGAGCGGTGTCGAGGAAGCTGTCGGCGCTGGTCTTGGCGATCACCGACTCGCCCGCCGCCGGGGCGAGTTCGGGCACGATCCGCCAGCCGGGGGTGCCCGGTTCGAGGCCGCCGCCGTGGTGCTGGACGGTGACGACGGGGACACCGGCGGCGCGGGCGCGGGCGCAGAGCCCGGCGATGACGGCGACGGTGCCGGCGGCGCGGTGGGCGATGTCGGCGAGGGCGTTCTGCATGTCGATGACGAGGACCGCCGGCGCGTGTGTCATGCGCACACCGTAGAGCCCGGGCGGGCGGTCACGTCATGCGAACGACGAGGTCGGCGCGTTCCCTGCCGCGTGCCACCAGGCGGGCGTTGGCCTCGTCGGACTCGGCGACCCAGCGCGCGGCGTGCTCCGGCTCCTTGCCGAAGCGGACGTGGCGGGCGACGAGCCGGGGGACGCGGTGGCGGTCGGCGAGGTCCAGGTACCAGACCTCGTCGAGCAGCGGCCGTACGGCGGACCAGGGGCCCTCGTCGTGCAGCAGGTAGTTCCCCTCGGTGACGACGAGCGGCACCTCGGGCGGTACGGGTACCGCCCCGGCGACCGGCTCCTCCAGGGCCCGGTCGAAGGCGGGGGCGTACACGGTCACCCCGGGCTCGGCGGCCCGCAGCCGCCCGAGCAGCGCGGCGTACCCGGCCGCGTCGAAGGTGTCCGGAGCCCCCTTCCGCCCGGCCCGCCCCAGCCGCTCCAGCTCGGCCTGCGCCAGGTGGAACCCGTCCATGGGCACGAGGACGGCGAGCCCGCCGAGCCCCGCGACGAGGCGTCCGGCGAGCGTCGACTTCCCGGCCCCGGGCGGCCCGGCGATGCCCAGCACCCGACGCCGCCCGTCCCGGACGAGCCCCCGGGCCCGCTCGGCCAGCCGTTCCAGTTCCCGCGCGTCCATGCCGGGCATTGTCGCACCGGGCGACTGCCGGGGGGCTGCCCGGGCGAGGGGGCGAGCGCGGTGGGGCGAGCGCGGTCGGGCGAGCGCCGGGTCGCCGGCCGGGCGAGCGCCGGGCGGAAGCCGGGCGATTGCCGGGGCGCCGGCCGGGCGGATGCCGGGCGATTGCCGGGGCGGGCTGCCCGATTGCCGGTCGAGACCGCCTGGCGGCTCGGTCGCGCGGCCGGATCGGTTGCGGCCGGATCGGTCGCCGCCGGATCGGTCGCGGACGGA
>NZ_JBSGIW010000133.1:0-14586 GCF_053605265.1 Streptomyces sp. NPDC003943
GTGGCCGACTGCAGCGCCGCCTGCGCCGCCGACCGCCGGCGCCGCCGCCGCTCCACCCGGGCGAGCGCGATCAGCGCCCGGCCCTGTTCGAGCGGCAGCTCCGCGTCCGCGAACCGGCTCGCCGTACCCGCGAGCAGCTCCGCCGCCTCGTCCGTACGGCCCTCGGCAGCCAGGCACAGCGCGTACGCCCGGTCGATGCCGAGCAGCACCCGGGGCCGCCCGAGCCGTTCGCCCACCGGCCGCACCGCCGCGAGCACCGCCAGGGCCTCGTCCACCTCGTCGTGCGCGAGCAGCGCCTCGGCCAGCTCCTCGTGCCAGCGCAGCATCGACGGGTCCACCGTCGACTGGGCCCGCTCGTTGGCCTCGACCCGGCGCAGCGTCTCCAGAGCCGCGGCGACGTCCCCGTTGATCAGCTGCACCCGCCCGAGCGCGTACAGACTGCGCGACAGGAAGACCCGGTCGCCCTCCTCCTCCGACGCCTGCACACTGCGCCGGGCGTAGCTGGCCGCCCGGGCGAAGCTGCCGCCGGCCGTCTCGGCGAGCGCGAGCGAATACCAGGCCGGCCCGGGGGAGAGCCCCGCCTCCAGGGTCAGCGCGAGCGCCTGCCCGGCGTGCGCGAGGGAAGCCCCGCAGGGACCCATCCGCGACTCGATCTCGGCGAGCGTGCTGAGCAGTTCGATGGAGTCCTCCACCGAACCGCGCCGCTGCACCAGCGGAAGCAGCGCGTTGAGCTCCGCCCGCGCGTCCACAAGGCGTCCGTCGAAGAGGGCATGGCGGATCGTCAGGATCTGCGCGGTGTTGCGGACCCCGGCCGGCCGCTCGGCCATCTCCAGGGCCCGCGCCTGCGCGAGCACCGCCTCCGCGTCGGGCGCGCCGAGCGCCCGCTCCATCCGCGCCTGTACGGTCATGGCCTGCGCGGCCGTACGGGGATCGCCGATCGACGCCGCCAGCTTGGCCGACTCCATCGCCGCGGCCCGCGAACGCGCCGGATCCCCGTCCGCGAGGACGTACTTGACGGCCAGCCGGAGCTGGACCGCGGCCCGCAGCGCCGTGTCGCCCTCGGAGTCCTCCATGGCGTGCACGTACATCTCGTCGAGCCCCGTCAGACCCTGCCCCGCCGTGTCCAGGACGGCGAGCCGGGCCCGCACCCGGTCCACCGGCGCCGCGTCCCGGGCCAGCAGATCCGTCGCGGCCCGCATCGCGAGGTCGGCCCGGGCCGCCCGGGCGGCCTCCTCGGCGGCGTCCACCAGGCGGGCGATCCGCCGCTGGCTGTGCGCGCCCGGCGTCGACTCGGCGGCGAGCAGGGCGAGTTCGGCCGCCAGCGCGCTGTTGCCGCGCCGCCGGGCGAGGTTCGCCGCCTCGGCGACCTCCGCCGCCAGCTCCTCCTGCGGCGCGTCGGTGGCCAGCGCCCGGTGCCGTACCGCCTCCACCTCGTCGTCCACGACCTTCGCCAGCGCCGCGTGCCCCGCGCTGCGCTCCGCCCAGCAGGCGTCGTGCACCAGCGTGGACGGCAGCAGCCCGGCCGTGAACGCGACCGTGCCGTCCTCGGCGAGCGACACCAGACCGGCCCGCTCGGCCGCCGCCAGGTCCGCCTCCGCGTTCGGCCGCCCGGCGCGCCGCACCAGGGCCGCCGTCGGCCGCAGCGCGAGCGCCGCGAGCAGCAGGGTCTGCCGCACGTCGGACGGCGCGGCGCCCAGCAACTGCCGCGCCAGGTCCCGGGCCCGCCCGGACAGGGTCAGCGCCTCGGCGTGGTGCACCGGGGTGCGGGCGTCGGCGAGCGAGCGCCCGACGGCGAGCGCGAGCCGCGGATTGCCGCCGCTCGCCTTGTGAATGCGGCCGGCCATCCGGGACGGCAGCCGGTGGTGGATGAGCAGCTCGGCGATCTCGTCGGCGTGCAGCGGCGGCACGAGCAGCACGTCCGCCTCGGACGGCACCCACAGCCGGCTGTCGTGCGCGTCCGCACCGCCGTAGCCGGTCGTGTCGTGCGAGCTCCCGTACGCCTCGGGGGTCTCGACGGCGACGACCCGCAGCGTGGGCGGCGCCAGGTGCAGGGCGAACCGGAGCAGATCGGCGCTGTCCGCGTCGATGTGCTGCACCCCGTCGACGACGAGTAGCGCGGGGCCGCGCGCGGTCAGCGACCGCAGGATCCCGGCGATCCCGAGCCGCAGCGCGATCGGGTCCCAGCCGCCGTCCTCCGCGGGCGCCTCCCGGCACAGCATCGCGACGGCGTCCCGCTGGGGCCCGGGCAGCCCGTCCAGGGCCCCTGAGGCGGTGACACCGAGGCGCGCGGGCGCGGAGTCGGCGGGGCCGCCGGCGGCGCCGGTCGCGGTGCCGTCGGCGCGCTGCGCGGGCAGGGCGGCGGCGCCGAGGGGGTTCGCGGAACTCGCCGGACCGGCCGGGCCCGCCGGGTTCGCCGGCCGCGCCGGGCTCGTCGGGCCCACGGTCGCGAGCGGGCCCTGGGGCCGTTCGTATCCGCTCCCGCCCCTGCTCCCGTAGCCGTCTTCGTGGCGGCTTCCGTAGCCGGTCGCGGTAGGGGTCGCGTTCGTGTTCGCGTGGGCGGTCCCGTACCCGTACCCGGTGCCGTGCTCGGCCGGGGCGCCGGCGCGGGTCTGAGCCGCGCTCTCCTCGGCGGCGACCGCCGCCGAGGCCGAGGCCGAGGCCGGGTGCGGCCAGGTCAGGTTGGTCGCGACGGAGGCGACCAGGGCCGCCGCGGCCGCGCCGGGTATCTCGCGGTCGGCCGGGAGCGTCGCCAGCCAGAGCACGGTCTCGCCGCGCGCCTCGGCGCGGGCGGCCGCGGCGAGCGCCACCTCGGTCTTTCCGACACCTGCGGGTCCGGTCAGCAGGGCCCGGCCCCGGGCCTGCAGCACGCGTTCGAGGCGGCCGAGGAGTTCCTCGCGGCCCACCGGCGCAGGCCGGAGCGGCGCTGTCGTCACGTATCCACCACCCTTTGCCCCGCGGGCCCGGCCCATGAGCCCCGTTGCGCAGAGGATACGGAGCGAGGCGCGTCCGTCCAGGCCCCTTGTCCGGCATACGGACAGCACACCCCGGTGAACCGAGCGTGAACCGCGGACGGCCAACTGCCGGAAGCGCCCGTGGTGTAGACCACGGGCGCTTCGCTGACCAGCGGTGATGCTGGGTGTGGGGGGTGGTTCTGATGCGATCCGAGGGTGGATCGCGGTGGCTCAGAAGGTCAGGCTCCACGAGTCGATGTAGCCGGTGTCACCCGAGGCCACATCGCGGACCTGGAGCTTCCAGGTGCCGTTGGCGACCGAGCTCGACGCGTCGACCGTGTAGGTCGCGAGGACGTTGTCGGCGCTGTCGGAGGACGACGAGGTCTTCAGGTTCCGCACGGTGCCGTCCGGGGCGATGAGGTCGATGACCAGGTCGCCGCGCCAGGTGTGCTTGATGTCGACCGCGACCTTGAGGGTGGCGGGCGCGTTGCCGGTGATGCCGGAGACGGTGATCGGCGAGGTCACGGTGGACAGGTCCGGGATCTGGACGTCCGTCGCGTTCGTGAAGACGTTGCCGGCCGGCGGGGTGGTGCCGGTGACCGCGTTCACCGTCGCGGCGGCGTCGGCGATGCCGGTGCCGCAGCCGCCGGTGCAGGTGCCGGGCAGCGGGCGGGCGTTGGCCTTGATCGCGGCCTTGATGTCGGCCGGGGTCAGGCTCGGCTTGGCCGACTCCAGGAGCGCGGCGAGACCGGCGATGTGCGGGGCCGCCATCGAGGTGCCCTGGTAGGGCTTGTAGGTCTCGGTCGACTGGACGGTGGTGCCGGAGTTCAGCGTGGAGTAGATGCCGTTCTCGGGCGTGGTCACCGTGCCGGGCGTGTCGGTGGCGTTGCGGGTCTCGCCGCCGGGCGCCGCGACGTCCACCCGGGTGCCGTAGTTGGAGTAGAAGGAGCGGCTGCCCGCGCGGTTGGTGGCCGCGACGGTGATGACGCCCGTGCAGTTCGCGGGCGTGAAGCCGGAGGCGTCCGCGTTGCTGTTGCCCGCGGCGACGACGACCGTGGTGCCGCGCGAGATCGCGCCGTTGATGGCGCTCTGGTAGACGCTCGGGCAGGTGCTGCTGGCGCCGCCCAGGCTCATGTTGATGACCTTGGCCGGGTTCGGGTTGGCCGGGACACCCGGCACGGAGCCGCCGGAGGCCCAGGTGATCGCGTCCGCGATGTCGGAGGACGAACCACCGCACTTGCCGAGCACGCGCACCGGCTCGATCTTCGCGTTGTACGCGATGCCCGCGATGCCGTTGGTGTTGTTGGTGACCGCGGCGATGGTGCCGGCCACGTGCGTGCCGTGCCAGGACGAGTTCGACGCCTTGGAACCCGTACCGCACTCGCCGTCGGTGGCGTTCCAGTCGCCCTCGTCCTTCGAGTCCGCGTCACGGCCGTTGCCGTCGCGGGCGGCGGAGGAGTCGGAGATGAAGTCGTAACCCGGGATGACGTTGGTCGCCAGGTCCGAGTGGGCCGCGTAACCGGTGTCGATGACCGCGACGGTGACGCCCGAACCGGTCGTCTTGTCCCAGGCGGCGGGCACGTTCATGCCGCCGGTGGGCTCGAAGAGGTCCCACTGCTTGGCGTAGTCCGTGTCGTTCGGCGTGACCGCCATCGCGTACGCCCGGATGTCGGGCTCGACGGAGGCGACCTGCGGGTCGGCCTTGAAGGCGGCCATGACCTCGGCCACGTCCTGCTTGGTGGCGGAACCGCCCAGGTTCACCAGCGCCGCGCCGCCGGCCAGGCGCCGCTCGAAGGCGAGCTTCTCCCCGGTCTTGACGGCCTTCTCGGCCGTGTCGCTCTTCGCGGCGGCGTTGGAGCCGGCCTCGGCGGACGAGGACTTGTAGGTGACGATGACCTTCTCGACCGGAGCGCTGGGCAGCGCGGTCATGGCCTGCGAAGCCGGCGCCGGCTTCGGGGACGGGGCGCCCGGGACGGCGGCGAACGCCCCGGAGGTGGTGGCTGCGGCACCGAGGATCGCGGCGCTCGCGACCACCACGGATATGACTCTCCGCCTGGAACCGTTCAAGGTGTGGCCCTTTCGAGTACGACGTAGGTGGAGCAGTGGCGGCGGCGCGGGAACCTCGGGGCGAAGTGGGGTCGCTTCCGTGGTCCCCTGGGCGTGGGGTCCCGTGCGCCGCCACCGGCGCTGACGGCCCGGGTCAAGGCCGTCCCCGACGGACACCACCCACCGCTCCTCATGCACCTGACAGGGGCGGAGGTGGGGTTGGGGCTGGGATCTGCCGGTGCGGCAGACAGTAGGGAACGCCGAGATGAACTCGATACGGGGAAAACCCTTGTAGGGACGAGGGGGAGGGTGGGGGAGGGAGTGAGGGGAAAGGGGTTTCCGCGCGGGCGCGCGGGTTGCCCGCGCGGGCCGCTGGGCGGGGCACCGCCCCCCACCCCCCCGGGTGGGCAATCGTCCCGCAGGGCGGGACGGGTGGGCACACGGGACGGCGCCCTTGCGGGCGCCTCCGCCCCCTGTTCCTGCGCGCGCCACGACCGCGGTGCGCCCGGTGGGTGTTGGCGCGGGGCCCGTTCCGGCGGCCGCTCCCGTCCGACGGGCGGCTTCGGTCTCAGCCCAGTTCGAGCGTCGTCACGCCGAAGACCCGCTCCTGGGCGATCGGGCGGATCGGGCCCGTGTACATCCGCGCCGTCTCGAACGTCGGCTCCAGGCCCCGCTCCTCCGCGAGCCGCGCCGCCGCCGGGTTCGCCTCCGGCATGTCGACGGCGATGCGCGGGGCACCGAAGGCGCGCGCCTCGGACGCGAGGGCGTCGAGGAGGGCGGCGGCGTCGGCCGGGGTGTCGGCGAAGAGAGGGCCGACGCGGGCCTCGGACTCGGCGGGGCGGACGACGCCGTAACCGGTGAGGCGCCCGTCGGTGACGCGGACCAGGGCGCGGTGGCCCGGAGTGCCGAGCCAGGGCGCCAGGAAGCGCGGCCGGTCCGCGGGGTGGCAGGCGCTGTCGTACGCGGCGAGGGCGACCGGATCCACCCGGTCCGCGGCCACCACACCGGACGGCGCCCGGTCGGGAAGCGGCACCTCGCCCACGTACCGCGCCGTCCGGTACGCCGTCACGAACCCCGAGCGCCGGTAGTTGTCCTGCTGCGCCGGCACCCCGTCGAGCCCCACCGTCCGGTCGCCCGCGTGCGCCAGCGCCGTCTGCCAGGTCGCCAGGCCGTGGCCGAGACCGCGCAGATCAGGCCGTACGAGATAGAACCCCAGGAAGGAGTAGTCGTCGCTGTAGTTGACGACCGAGATCGCCGACACCGGCTCCCCGGCGACCCGCCCCAGGAAGAACCCCGCCGGATCCTGCGCGAAGAACGACTCCGCGTCCGCCAGGCCCGGGTTCCAGCCCTCGGCCGCCGCCCAGGCACGCACCAGCGCCCAGTCCTGCAGGGAGGCGGAGGAGATGGTCAACGTCTCGGCCATGAGGGTTCCTTCGGCGGTGCGGAGCGGGCGGGCGGCGGCCGAGCATAGTGCCGTACGCAGGTCCTTCGGCCCGCCACCGTCGCTTTCCGGCCGCCCCGTGGCGCCAGACGCCCGCTGTCGAACCGATGCGCCGTGCCCCGCGTCTTCCCGTCGCGGCACAGTCGTCGCGCACGCGTCGAACCCGTCCGACACCCCGGGAGGCACGTCTTGGCGTCACCTCTTCTCCCCACCGACCCACGGCAGTTGGGCGGCTACTACCTCGACGGCCGGCTCGGCGCCGGCGGCCAGGGCGTGGTGTACGAGGGGTACGACCAGGAGGGCCGGCGCGTGGCCGTGAAGGCCCTGCACGAGGCGAGCTTCGGCGACCGGGCCATGCTCCGCCAGGAGATACGCGCCTGGCGCCTCGTCGCGCCCTTCTGCACCACCAAGGTGCTGTACGCCGACCTCGACGGCCCCGTCCCGTTCATCGTCAGCGAGTACGTCGCCGGCCCCGACCCGCGCAGAGCCGTGGACGGCGGAGCCCCGTACGCCCCGGAGGAGCTGCGCCGCGACCTGTGCGCCCGCTCCGGCGGCCTCACCGAGGAGGAGTGGCGGGCCCACATCCCGGACGTGCCCTTCCGTGAGACCTGCTGAGCGCCACCAGCGCTCGTGATCAATACACCTAGCGCGCCGGCTCGGGCACCGGATTCGGTCCGATCAGGGCGTCCGGTATGACCAGGGGTTCGCGTACGGGGAGCATCGCCGGCTCGTCCACGACCGCGGGCTCGTCCGCCGCGACGCCGGGCCGGGACGCGGGGAGCGCGACGGTCTCCGCGGCTCCCGCGCCGGCGCGTGCCTCGACCTGTACGCCCGTCGTCAGCAGCACCACCCCGCGCGCCGCCACCACCGCTCCGGCGCCCGCGATCAGCCAGCCCCAGACCCCGGCGCGGAAGGTCTCGCCGAGGAGGGCGACGCCGATGACGGCGGCGGCGGCCGGGTTGGAGAGGTTGACGACGGCGAGCGGGGCGGCGAGGCCGCCGCGGTAGGCGGCCTGGGAGAGGAGGAGGCCGCCCGCCGCGAACGCGGCGATCAGGACGGCGAGCAGCGCCGTCTGCCACCAGCCGTCCGGCCCGCCGGGCAGGTCGCGGGCGAGTGCGGTGGTGAGGGTCTGGGTGAGCGCGGAGCCGACGGCGGAGGCGACGCCGGACGCGGTCGCGTGACCGAGGCCGCGACCGCGCGCGCCGGTGCTCATGCGGGCCCGGGAGCGGGAGGCGAGCAGCGCGATGAGCAGAAGCGTCACCGCCGTCACGATGAGGGTCTCGCGCAGGTTCAGGGCCTCGTCCGGTTCGACGGGTCCGGTCACCGCGACGAGCCCGACCAGGCCCGCCAGGGTCCACAGCGCGCCGCGCCACTCGGTCCGGCTGACCCGGCGCCGCGCCCCGTACGCGCCGATCGGCAGCGCGGCGACGAGCGTGAGCGCGCCGAGCGGCTGGACGAGGGTGAGCGGGCCGTAGTGCAGGGCGGCGACGTGGGCGAGCGCGCCGGCGGCGTTGAGGCCGACCGCCCACCACCACTGCGGGCGGCCGAGCAGGCGTCGCAGCGCGCCCTGCCCGCCGGCGGAGGCGGACGCGAGCCGTGACTGGGCGACGGCGGCGAGGGCGTATCCGGCGGCGGAGACGAGGGAGAGGAGGACCGCGAGGACGGTCCCGGTGGCGCCGCTCATCGCAGGGCTCCCGCGGTCGCGGCGGCGGTGACGGGCGTGAGCGGTGGCAGCGGCCGGGGGCCGTGCCCGCGCCACGGCGCCGGTACGGCGAGCAGCGCGAGGCCCAGCAGGACGGCGGCCGCGAGCGCGTCGAACCAGTAGTGGTTGGCGGTTCCGACGATCACGAGCAGGGTGACCAGCGGGTGCAGGAGCCAGAGCACCCGCCCGCGCGTCCGGGTGGCGGCGATCAGGCCGATCGCGACCATCAGCGCCCAGCCGAAGTGCAGCGAGGGCATCGCCGCGAACTGGTTCGCCATCGAGTCGGTCTCGGGCGTGGCGCCGTACACGGAGGGCCCGTAGACCTGCGCGGTGTCGATGAGGCCGCTCTCGGTGAGCATCCGGGGCGGCGCGAGCGGCATGAGCAGGTGCAGCGCGAGCGCGGCGGCGGTGACGAGGGCGAGCACGCGGCGCGACCAGACGTAGTGGTCGGGGCGGCGCCAGTAGAGCCAGGCGAGGAAGGCGATGGTGGCGGGGAAGTGCACGGCCGCGTAGTAGGTGTTCGCGGTGCGGACCAGGGCCTCGCCGTGCAGGAGGAGGTGCTGGATCACGCCCTCGGCCGGCAGGTGCACCGCGCGCTCGGCGTCCCACACGCGGTCGGCGTTGTGGAAGGCGCGGGTCTCGTGACCGTTCGCGAAGAGCCGGCCGAACTTGTAGACGAGGAAGAGCGCGGTCACGAGCAGCAGCTCGCGCACGAGCGGCGGTCTGCGTATGCCGCCTCTCCCGCCCGTCCCGCCCGTCTCGCCTGTCCCGGCAGCCATGGCGCGGCCCCTTTTTTCCTCAAATCGGACAACAAACGCAGGAACTCTAGATCCGATTTCATCGAGACGCAAGCGTCTCGATACGTTTGCGTCTCGATTGGGCACCCCCTACTCTCGTATGTGCAGGGAAAGGTGTCCGGTTGGGGGGCCGGCGGGGTAGGGGATCTCCGGGAGGAATTCGATGTCCACGCAGGCCGCGACCGCCGCCGCCCGCCGCAGCAAGCTCACCCCCGAGCGGGAGGAGGAGCTGTACGACGCGGTGATCTGCCTGCTGCGCGAGGGCGGCTACGACTCCGTCACCATGGAGGGCGTCGCCGCCCGCACCAAGTGCGGCAAGGCGACCCTCTACCGCCAGTGGGGCACCAAGCCCCGGCTCGTCACCGCCGCCCTCGACAAGCGCCGCTGCGCCGTCTTCACCGGCATCGACACCGGCTCCCTCGTCGGCGACCTGCGCGAGGCGGCCCGGATCGCCGCCTCCCGCCGCGAGCGCGACGCCGAGCTGATGGAGGCCGTCAGCCAGGCGTACATCGCCCATCCCGACCTGCGCGCCGCGCTGCGCGAGACCGTCATCCAGCCGGAGGTCGCCGCCCTCGACGCGATGCTGGCGCGCGCCGTCGAGCGCGGCGAGCTCGCCGCCGACAACCCGGCGATGGCCTTCGTCGCCCCCTGCTTCATGGGCATGCTCCGCATCGAGCGCCTCTTCGAGGACCGGTTCGCGGACGCGGTGACGATGCGGACCTTCGTGGACGCGGTGCTGCTTCCGGCGCTGAAGGTGGAGCCGGGCATCGCGGAGGTGGCCCCGGACGCCCGGAATGCCGTGGACTCTGGCAGCTCGGACGGCTCCGAGGTGTGAAGCGCCCGCCCGTCCGGCACCCTGAAGCCATGCCCCACACCCCGCCGCCCGGCGGCCCCCGCGTCCGCGTCCGGCGCGTCTACGAGTCGCCCGAGCCCGACGACGGCGTGCGGGTCCTCGTCGACCGCCTCTGGCCGCGCGGCCTCTCCAAGGCCGACGCGCACATCGACGAGTGGCCCAAGAGCCTCACCCCCTCGAACGAGCTGCGCCGCTGGTACCACGGCACGGAGGGGGAGTACGAGGAGTTCCGGCGCCGGTACGAGGAGGAGCTCGCCGAGCCGGCCGCCGCGGAGGCCCTCTCGGCTCTGCGAGCCAAGGCCGCCGAGGGCCCCGTCACCCTGCTCACCGCCACCAGGGACCCCTCGCACAGCCACACCGAGGTCCTGCTGCAGGCACTCGACGCGACCTGAACACGCCCTCGTCACGCACCTTTCACGCCAGCTCCGCGCCCGCCCCTGGCCACCCGCCCGCGCCCCCTTCACCATGGCCGCAACGCAGCGCAGCGCACCGCTTCGCAACGCAGCGCACCACATCGCACGCACGCACCACATCGCACCGCACCGCAGCGCACCGATCGTGAGGAGGCACCGCGTGGACCCGGCCCAGCGGAAACGGCACGCCCTGCTCGACGAGCTCCAGCGCGACCCGTACCCGCACTACGCCCGGGCGCGCCGCACCGCCGGGCTCACCTACGAGCCCCTCCTCGACGCCTGGCTCGTCACCCGCGACGCCGACGTCCGCGAGGTGCTGCTGCGGCCGCAGGACTTCTCCTCCGCCCAGTCCCTGCGCCCCGACGTCCAGCCGTCACCCGCGGCCCTCGCGGTCCTCGGCAGCGGCTTCGCGCCCCGGCCCACGGTCGTCTCCACGGACGGCCCGGCCCACCGCCGCCACCGGGCGCCGCTCAACAGCGGCCTGTCCGCCACCCGGATCGCCGCCCTCACCCCGTACATCACCCGGCAGGCCGAGACGCTCGCCGAGGAGTTCGCCGACGCCGTCGCCGAGCACGGCCGGGCCGACCTCATGGCCAGGTACGCCCGTCGCCTCCCCGGCGCCGTCGTCGGCCGCCTGCTCGGCCTCGACCCGGCCGACGTGCCGGCCGCCGTCCACGGCTCGTACAGCGCCGAACGCCTGCTCTTCCGCCCGCTGCCCGAGGCCGAGCAGATCGCGGCCGCCCAGGACGTCCTCGCCCTGCAGGAGCTGCTCGACCGCTACGCCCGCGACCGCCGCGCCCGGCCCCGTGACGACCTGATCACCGCGATGGTCAGCGCGCTGGCCCCCGACGCCGGGCTCGGCCCAGGGCCGCGCGGGCTCACCGACGACCAGCGCTGCGAACTCGTCGCCAACCTGCAGAACCTGCTCATCGCCGGCCACCTCACCACCACCGCGCTCATCGGCACGACCGTGCTGCACCTGCTGGGCCACCGCGACCAGTGGGAACTCCTGCGCGCCCGGCCCGAGCTCGTCCCGGCCGCCGTCGAGGAGGCCGCGCGCTACGACACCGCCGTGCAGGGCTTCCGGCGCACCACCACCCGCCCGGTCACCCTCGCCGGCACCGAACTGCCCGCCGGAGCCACCGTCTTCGTCGCCTACGGCTCCGCCAACCGCGACCCGGCCCGCCACCCGGACCCCGACGTCTTCGACATCACCAGGACCAGGGCGCACACCCGCCACCTGGCCTTCGGCCACGGCCCGCACGGCTGCCCCGGCTCCCAGCTCGCCCGCGTCCAACTCCGGGCCACCCTCCACGCGCTGACCCGGCGGCTGCCCGGACTGCGACCGGCCGACGCCCGTCCCGTACCGATGCGCCCCACCCTCATCCACCGCTCGCCCGAGGAACTGCTCCTCACCTGCTGAGCCGCGGCGCCTCCGCCGCGGCGTCCGGCACCACCCCGCCGGCCTCGACCCGGCCCGCGAGCCCGCGGGCCCACGCCGCGAGGCCCGCCACATCGATCCCGTACGTCTCCGACCGTGGCCCCCGCCCCGCGTACTCCTCGACCCGCCCGGCCCCGCGCCGCAGCAGCCGCGCCCCGCCCGCCGCATTCCCCCGCGCCGAGTGCGTCAGCCCCACCGCCAGCTGTGCCAGGCCCTGCCACAGATCCCGCTCCCCGGCCGGCCCCGACTTCCACGCGTCCTCGAACACCTCGTGCGCGTGGAACGGCATCCCCGCGTCGAGCAGCCGCTGCGCCTCCCGCACCGTCTCCCCGGGCGCCCGCACCACCCCCTCCGGCTGCCGCGCCACCCCCTCCGCCCCGTACGCCAGCGGCCGCCCAAGCCCGTCCCGCGGCCGCGCACTCCGCGCCCGCCCCGCGGTATCCCGATCCCTGTCCACCCGTCCATTCTGCTCCGCACCCCGCGGTGACACCCCGTGTGCTGATCCACCCCGTGAAGTGAGGTAATGTTCTCTTGCACGCCGCCGCGGGACTCGAAACCGGGGCGGACGGGCACCGGGACGTGGCGCAGCTTGGTAGCGCACTTGACTGGGGGTCAAGGGGTCGCAGGTTCAAATCCTGTCGTCCCGACTCGAAAGAGTCGCAGGTCAGGGGCCGTTTCAGAGCAATCTGAAACGGCCCCTTGATCGTTTTCGGGGACCATTTGAGGACCAGCGCACTTGACCGACCGGAGCGCACCTTGACTCGGTCAAGGTGCGCTCCGGGGGTCGTGGCTGTCGGTGCCGCTCAGTCGCGCTGTGTGGCGGCGAGTTCGCGCTTGAGGATCCTGCCGGTCGCCGTCATGGGCAGGGTCTGTCGGAACTCGACAAGCCGGGGGTACTTGTGGCCCGCCATGTTCTGCCTGCTCCAGGCCACGATCTCCTCCTCGGTGACCGTGGAACCGGCGCGGCGGATGGCGAAGGCCTTGACCTCCTCGCCGTGGCTGGGGTGGGGGACGCCCACCACGGCGGCGAGGCTGATCTCCGACGACCCGGGTGCCGAGCGGCACCGCCAGCAGTCGATGATCCTCGTCGAGCGGGGCACCCCCGGCTTCGAGGTCCTCCGCGGCATGGAGGTCTTCGGCCACGACGACCGCGAGCACGGCGGTCACGCCGAGCTGACCTTCATTGATGTACGGGTGCCGGCGGCGAACCTGATCGGCGGCGAGGGCGACGGCTTCGCCATCGCCCAGGCACGTCTCGGCCCGGGCCGGATCCACCACTGCATGCGCTCGATCGGCATCGCCGACCGGGCCGTCGAGCTGATGTGCGCCCGCGCCGAGGAGCGCGTCGCCTTCGGGAAGCCGATCGCCGAGCAGGGGGTCGTACGGGACTGGATCGCCGAATCCCGCGAAGCCGCAAATGCTCGATGCGGACCTGGTCGCGTCGGTCGTCCAGGCGGCCCGGATCCTGGCCGCGCTCACCGCCGCGTCCCGCTTCCGGCGGCTCCCCGGCCGGGCGAACCGCCGGGCACCGGGGACATCGAGGGAGGAGTGAGCCTGCCCCACCCCGCGGAGCCGGCCGATGACGTGATCAAGGCCCAGACGGCCGAGATCGAGCAGATGAACAGGATGCTCGGCAAGAGCTGACCGAAGCGCGGTCCATGCACGGGGCACGGCAGGGAGGTACCGGCCGTGCCCCGCTGCTGTGCCTGCGTGCTCGGCGGGACCCGCGTCGCGAGCCCAGTGGTCGGGTCGCGAGCCGGACGAGGCGGACTCGCGGTCCGGGAGTCCCGTGAATTTCATCATGCGGCGTACATGACAAGCATCGGAACGGTGCCCTACGCTTCCCCCGGTTCGGTCACTCGAACCGACCGGAGCCCCACCGGTATGGCTCTCTCACGCCTGCCGTCCGGTTGAACGGTCAGTCACTTTCGCACCAGCGCAAGGTAGTTCACGATCTGGCTGGGCCGTACACCCGAGGGCGCCCTCCAGATCGTGCGTGGCTCACATCCCCGATCACCGGAGGAGACCCCTCGTGCGATTCAAGATGCTCGTCGCCGCCACCGCCGCCGCGTCGCTTGCCACACTGGCGTTCAGCACCACCGCCCAGGCCAATCACTCGTGGGGCAGTTACCACTGGGCCCGTACGTCCAACCCGTTCACCCTGAAGATCGGTGACAACCTCAGCTCCGGCTGGAAGAGCTACCTGAGCACGGCGTCGACCGACTGGAGCAAGTCCACGGTGCTCGACACCACCGTCGTGGCCGGGCAGTCCTCCGCCAGGCGGTGCCCGGCGACCACCGGCCGCGTCGAGGTGTGCAACAACACCTACGGCAACAACGGCTGGCTCGGCATCGCGTCGATATCCGCCAGCGGCAGCCACATCACCTCCGGCACCGTCAAGCTCAACGACACGTACTTCAACACCGCGCAGTACAACACGCCCGCGTGGAAGCAGCTGGTCACCTGCCAGGAGGTCGGACACACCTTCGGGCTCGACCACCAGGACGAGATCTTCGACAACCCGAACCTCGGCACCTGCATGGACTACACGAACGACCCGAGCACCAACACCCACCCCAACCAGCACGACTACGACGAGCTGGCCACGATCTACGCCCACCTCGACTCGACGACGACCGTCGACCAGACCGCCGCCGTCCCGCAGGTCGGCAACGACAAGTCGAGCTGGGGAACCCGCGTGGACCACTCCTCGGGCGCCGACACGTACGTGAAGGACCTCGGCAACGGCAACAAGGTCATCACCCACGTGGTCTGGGCGCGCTGACGGCACATCACGCTGCCGAGCGGCCGGAGCGATCCGACCGTGAAGGACCTCCCGGTCATCATGGCGGCGAAGGTCTGCCCGGTCACCGGGACCGGCGAGCCGGGCACCGGCACCGCGAGCTGGGCGGCGAGCCCGGTCAGAGCCGCACCGCCGAGGA
>NZ_JBSGIW010000134.1:0-14541 GCF_053605265.1 Streptomyces sp. NPDC003943
CCGCCCAGCCACCCGTCAGGCCACCCCGCCCGAGCCGGCCACCGACGAGGCCGAGGCTCCGGCCCCGGCCGCCGAGGTCGTCGAGGAGGCCGCTCCGGCCCCGCGTACCCGCCGCCGCGCCACCCGTGCCGCCGCCGCGCCCGAGGCCGCCCCGGTCGTCGCCGAGGCCGTGGCCCCGGCCGCCGAGGTCGCCGAGGCCGTCGAGGAGGCCGCTCCGGCCCCGCGTACCCGCCGCCGCGCCACCCGTAAGGCCACCGCGCCCGAGCCGGCCCCGGCCGTGAGCCAGGACGCCGTCGCGGAGATCGCCGCCGAGACGTCCGGCGAGGCGCTGCCCGCGGACACCGTCGAGGAGATCGCCTCGCACGCCGTCGACGTCGCCGCCGCCGAGCAGGCCGCCACCCGTGGCCGTACCCGCCGCCGCGCCGGCTCGCCGCAGTTCACCCCCGCCGAGGCCGAGCCCGAGGCGCCGCGCACCCGTCGCGCCGCCCGCCCGGCCGTCGCCGTCTTCCAGGCCCCGGTCTTCGCCGAGCCGATGTTCCAGACCCCGGAGACCGCGGCCGCCGCCGTGGCCCGCGAGGCCGCCGAGCAGGAGCTCGAGGAGCAGATCGAGCAGGTCGAGGAGGAGCAGGCCGAGACGGCCGCCCCGGCCGTCGAGACCGCCGAGCGCGCCGAGACCGGCTCGCGCCGCCGCCGGCGTCGCCGTGGCGAGCCCGTCGCCGTCGAGCCGGTGCCGGCCACCGTCGCCGAGGAGCCCGAGGTCGAGTCCACCCCCGAGGCGGAGACCGAGGTCGAGGCCGAGGCCGACGAGACCGAGGAGTACGAGGAGCGCCCGTCCCGGCGTCGCCGCCGTGGCGGTCGTCGCCGTCGCCGTGGCGAGCTCGCCGAGGCGGAGACCGAGGCCGAGGAGGGCGAGGAGCCGGAGGAGGCCGAGGAGGCCGCCGAGGAGCTCCACGCCGAGGACGAGGAGGCCGAGGAGGAGGCCGAGGCCGCCGCGTTCGGCTCCAGCAGCTCCCGCCGTCGCCGGCGCCGTCGCCGCCGCACCGGCGAGGGCGGTGCCGAGGCCGAGGCGACCGAGGAGGACGGCGTCCGCACGGTCGTCAAGGTCCGTGAGCCGCGCCCGGCCCGCGAGAAGGCCGAGCCGTCCGACGAGGTCCAGTCCATCAAGGGCTCGACCCGCCTGGAGGCCAAGAAGCAGCGCCGCCGCGAGGGCCGCGAGCAGGGCCGCCGCCGCGTGCCGATCATCACCGAGGCCGAGTTCCTGGCCCGCCGCGAGGCCGTCGAGCGCGTGATGGTCGTCCGCCAGAACGGCGAGCGCACCCAGATCGGCGTCCTCGAGGACAACGTGCTCGTCGAGCACTACGTCAACAAGGAGCAGGCCACCTCGTACGTCGGCAACGTCTACCTGGGCAAGGTCCAGAACGTGCTGCCGTCGATGGAGGCCGCCTTCGTCGACATCGGCAAGGGCCGCAACGCCGTCCTGTACGCCGGCGAGGTCAACTTCGAGGCGCTCGGCATGGGCAACGGCCCGCGCCGCATCGAGGCCGCTCTGAAGTCCGGCCAGTCGGTCCTGGTGCAGGTCACCAAGGACCCGATCGGCCACAAGGGTGCCCGTCTGACCAGCCAGGTCTCGCTGCCCGGCCGCTACCTGGTGTACGTGCCCGAGGGCTCGATGACCGGCATCAGCCGCAAGCTCCCGGACACCGAGCGCGCCCGTCTGAAGACCATCCTCAAGAAGATCGTCCCCGAGGACGCGGGCGTCATCGTGCGCACCGCCGCCGAGGGCGCGAGCGAGGACGAGCTGCGCCGTGACGTCGAGCGGCTGCAGGCGCAGTGGGCCGACATCCAGAAGAAGGCCGCGCAGATCTCGACGTCCGCGCCGAGCCTGCTCTACGGCGAGCCGGACATGACCGTCCGGGTCGTCCGCGACATCTTCAACGAGGACTTCTCCAAGGTCATCGTCAGCGGCGACGACGCGTGGGAGACCATCCACGGGTACGTCTCGCACGTCGCGCCCGACCTGGCCGACCGCCTGTCGAAGTGGACGAGCGAGGTCGACGTCTTCGCCACGTACCGGATCGACGAGCAGCTGATGAAGGCCCTGGACCGCAAGGTCTGGCTGCCGTCCGGCGGTTCGCTGGTGATCGACAAGACCGAGGCGATGGTCGTCATCGACGTCAACACCGGCAAGTTCACCGGTCAGGGCGGCAACCTCGAGGAGACCGTCACCCGGAACAACCTGGAGGCGGCCGAGGAGATCGTCCGCCAGCTGCGGCTGCGCGACCTCGGCGGCATCGTCGTCATCGACTTCATCGACATGGTCCTGGAGTCCAACCGCGACCTGGTGCTCCGGCGCCTCCTGGAGTGCCTGGGCCGGGACCGGACCAAGCACCAGGTGGCCGAGGTCACCTCGCTCGGCCTGGTGCAGATGACCCGCAAGCGGGTCGGCCAGGGCCTCCTGGAGTCCTTCTCGGAGACCTGTGTCCACTGCAACGGCCGCGGTGTGATCGTCCACATGGAGCAGCCGGCCACGCACGGCGGCGGTGGCGGCGGCAAGCGCTCGAAGAAGCGCGGCCGCGGCGGTGAGCACGAGCACGTCCACGAGGCGGCCCACGAGGCCGCCCTGGCCCCGGCCGAGGCCGAGCACGTCGAGACCGCGGCCGAGGTCGCGGCCGAGCTGGCCGCCCCGGTGGCCCTGCCCGAGCCGATCGGCGCGGACGAGGAGCTGTACGGCAGCGCCGCGGAGGCCGAGGCGGCCGCCACGCGCGGCCGTGGCCGTCGCCGGGCGACCCGCCGGGTCTCGGCGCCGGTGTCCTCGCCGGCCGTCACCGAGACGGAGACCTACGAGGTCGTCGTCCCGGAGCCGAAGGCCGAGGAGCCCGTCGCCGCGCCCGAGCCGGCCGCGCCCGTCGTCGAGGAGGAGGCCGCCCCGGCGCCTCGTACCCGCCGTCGTGCCACCCGCAAGGTCTCGGCCCCGGCCCCGGAGGCCGTCGCGGAGCCGGTCGCCGAGCCGGTCGCCGTGACCGAGGAGGCCCCGGTGGAGGCCCCGGCCGCCGCCGAGCCGGTCGTCGAGCCGGTCGTCGAGGAGGCCCCCGTGGCCGCCCCGCCGCGGGCGCGCCGCCGGGTGGTCCGCAAGGTCACCGCCCCGGCCGGTTCGCCGTCCGGTGCCGAGGAGGCCGCCGTGGTCGTCGTGGCCTCGTCCTCCGCTCCGGCGCAGGAGGCTCCCGCGGAGACCGCCGAGCCGGTCGCCGAGGCCGCCGAGCCCGTCGCCGAGGAGGCCGCGCCGGCCAAGAAGGCGGTCCGCAAGACCGCCAAGAAGGCCACCGCGAAGAAGGCCGCCACCAAGAAGACGGCGGCCAAGAAGACCGCGGCGAAGAAGACCACGACCGCGAAGAAGGCCGTGAAGAAGGCAGCCGAGAAGGCCGCCGCCCCCGCGCAGGACTGACTCGATCGAGTCCATGCCGCGAACCGTGTGGACCGTCCTTCACCCGAGGACGGTCCACACGGCATTGCCCCCGATCGGAACCAGGAAACCCACCGGATGAACAACACCCCCGCTCCCCGCGTACGCAAGGCCGTCATCCCCGCCGCCGGTCTCGGAACGCGCTTCCTTCCCGCCACGAAGGCGACGCCGAAGGAGATGCTGCCGGTCGTCGACAAGCCGGCCATCCAGTACGTCGTGGAGGAGGCGGTCTCGGCAGGGCTTTCCGACGTCCTGATGATCACCGGCCGCAACAAGCGTCCGCTCGAGGACCACTTCGACCGCAACTACGAGCTGGAGGAGGCGCTCACCCGCAAGGGTGACGACGAGCGCCTCGCCAAGGTCCAGGAGTCCAGCGAGCTCGCCACCATGCACTACGTGCGCCAGGGCGACCCGCGCGGCCTCGGCCACGCCGTGCTGTGCGCCGCCCCGCACGTCGGCAACGAGCCCTTCGCGGTCCTGCTCGGCGACGACCTGATCGACCCGCGCGACCCGCTGCTCGCCCGCATGCTGGAGGTCCTCGGCGAGCACGGCGGCAGCGTCGTCGCGCTGATGGAGGTCGACCCGTCGCAGATCCACCTGTACGGCTGCGCCGCCGTCGACCCGACCGCTGACGCCGACGTCGTCCGCATCACCGGCCTCGTCGAGAAGCCGGACCCGGCCGAGGCGCCCAGCAACCTCGCGATCATCGGCCGTTACGTCCTCGACCCGGCCGTCTTCGACGTGCTGCGCGAGACCGAGCCGGGCCGCGGCGGCGAGATCCAGCTCACCGACGCGCTGCAGAAGATGGCGGTCGACGCCGAGCTCGGCGGCCCGGTGCACGGCGTCGTCTTCAAGGGCCGCCGCTACGACACCGGCGACCGCGGCGACTACCTGCGCGCCATCGTGCGCCTGGCCTGCGAGCGCGAGGACCTCGGCCCGGACTTCCGCGCCTGGCTGAAGGGCTTCGTGGCCGAGACGGACGCGACCGCCGGGATTTGACCCCCTACGGGACCCGCCCGTAACCTAGACCGTCGGCGTGTCGACTGACATGCCGCATCCTCTGAGCACCTCCCTCCCGGCTCGCCGGGAGAGGCCGCTCGTCCGATTCCGGATCGCAGCGGGCCATCGGCCCGCGCGTGGGCGGCTGGCGTCAGAGGCCCCGATTTCCGAGTGAGAGAGAGATCCGCGTGTACGCCATCGTGCGCAGCGGTGGTCGCCAGCACAAGGTTGCTGTCGGCGACATCGTTGAGGTTGACAAGATTTCCACCGCCAAGGCTGGCGACACGGTCGAGCTCTCGACCCTGCTCGTTGTCGACGGCGACGCCGTGACCAGCGACCCGTGGGTCCTGGCGGGCATCAAGGTCCTGGCCGAGGTCGTGGACCACACCAAGGGCGCCAAGATCGACATCCTGCGCTACAAGAACAAGACCGGCTACCGCCGTCGCCAGGGTCACCGTCAGCAGTACACGGCGATCAAGGTCACGTCCATCCCGACGGCCGCGAAGTAAAGAGGGACTGAGCAATGGCACACAAGAAGGGCGCATCGTCCACCCGGAACGGTCGCGACTCCAACGCCCAGCGGCTCGGCGTGAAGCGCTTCGGCGGTCAGGTCGTCAACGCGGGTGAGATCCTGGTCCGCCAGCGCGGCACCCACTTCCACCCGGGCGCGGGCGTCGGCCGTGGCGGCGACGACACGCTGTTCGCCCTGCAGGCCGGTGCGGTGCAGTTCGGCACCCACCACGGCCGCAAGGTCGTGAACATCGTTCCGGTCGCCTGATCGGAAACTTTGCGGAGGCGGACCTCACTTCCCGGTCGGGAAGCGGGTCCGCCTTTCGCGTGTTACTAGATAGACATTCCGACACATAGCTTTTCTGGAGGCACAACCATGACCACCTTCGTGGACCGCGTCGAGCTGCACGTCGCCGCGGGTAACGGAGGCCACGGCTGCGCCTCCGTCCACCGGGAGAAGTTCAAGCCGCTCGGCGGCCCCGACGGCGGCAACGGCGGCCGTGGCGGTGACGTGACGCTGGTCGTCGACCAGTCCGTGACGACGCTCCTGGAGTACCACCACTCGCCGCACCGCAAGGCGACCAACGGCAAGCCCGGCGAGGGCGGGAACCGGGCCGGCAAGGACGGCCAGGACCTGGTCCTCACCGTCCCCGACGGCACCGTCGTCCTCGACAAGCGGGGCAACGTGCTCGCGGACCTGGTCGGCCAGGGCACCACGTACGTCGCCGCGCAGGGCGGCCGCGGCGGCCTCGGCAACGCGGCGCTGTCCTCGGCGCGGCGCAAGGCGCCCGGCTTCGCGCTGCTCGGCGAGCCCGGCGACCTCCAGGACATCGTCCTGGAGCTCAAGACCGTCGCCGACGTGGCGCTCGTCGGCTACCCGAGCGCCGGCAAGTCCTCGCTGATCTCCGTCCTCTCGGCCGCCAAGCCGAAGATCGCGGACTACCCGTTCACGACGCTCGTCCCGAACCTCGGCGTGGTCACGGCCGGCTCGACCGTCTACACCATCGCCGACGTCCCCGGCCTCATCCCCGGCGCCAGCCAGGGCCGCGGCCTGGGCCTGGAGTTCCTGCGCCACGTCGAGCGCTGCTCGGTGCTCGTGCACGTCCTGGACACGGCGACGCTGGAGTCCGAGCGCGACCCGGTCACCGACCTCGACGTCATCGAGGAGGAGCTGAAGCAGTACGGCGGCCTCGACGACCGTCCGCGCATCGTCGTCCTCAACAAGATCGACATCCCGGACGGCCAGGACCTCGCGGACATGATCCGCCCGGACCTGGAGGAGCGCGGCTACCGCGTCTTCGAGGTCTCCGCGGTCGCCCGCACTGGCCTGAAGGAGCTCTCCTTCGCCCTCGCCGAGATCGTCGCGGAGGCGCGCGCGGCCAAGCCGAAGGAGGAGGCGACCCGCATCGTCATCCGCCCGAAGGCGGTCGACGACGCCGGCTTCACCGTCACCTACGACGAGCACGAGGACGTCTACCGCGTGCGCGGCGAGAAGCCCGAGCGCTGGGTCCGCCAGACCGACTTCAACAACGACGAGGCCGTCGGCTACCTCGCCGACCGCCTCAACCGCCTCGGCGTCGAGGACGAGCTCATGAAGGCCGGCGCCCGCGCCGGCGACGGCGTCGCCATCGGCTCCGACGAGAACTCCGTCGTCTTCGACTGGGAGCCCACCATGATGGCCGGCGCCGAGATGCTCGGCCGCCGAGGCGAGGACCACCGCTTCGACGCCCCGCGCCCGGCCACCCAGCGCCGCAAGGACCGCCAGGCGGAGAAGGACGACGCGCAGCGCGAGTTCGACGAGTTCGAGGCGTTCTAGCCGAAGCCCGGCGCAGCCGTCCGAAGCCTGTGAGGCCCCTTGGGGCCGAGCAGTGCGAGGGCGGCCGTCGGAGGTAGCGAAAGGGCCCGGCCCCTCCTTGCGGAGGGGCCGGGCCCTTCGTCGTGCACGGTCAGACCGCCGACACCGGTTCCTTCCGGTGCGGGTTCCCGCGGGGCGGGGACTTCGTTTCGGTCAGGGGGGTGGAGTCGTCCTTGCCGCCTTTGCGGCCGAAGCGGGGCTTCGCGCCGATCAGGGGGAGGCAGAGGATGCCGAGGAAGATCGGGGCGTACATGTAGCGGGCCAGCGGCGCCGGGTTCGCGGCGACCACCGTGAGCTGGAGCGACAGCGGGACCGCGAGGAGGGCGACCGGGGCCCAGGTGCGGTGGCGGCGGGAGAACGCGAGGACGACCGCGTACGCCGCGTAGCACCAGAACGCGCCGCGCACCAGCAGCCACTGGAGCTGCGGGGTGATCGAGGCCCGCCACACGAACGTCGCCGCGTGGTTGAGCTTCTGCGACAACGGGCGGATCTTGAGGATCGGCCGGTACGGGCTGTGCTTGACCTCGTCGTTCCAGACCGCCCAGCCGTACAGGTCCTTCGGCACCGCGGGCAGGGTGATCAGCGTGTTGGCGGCCAGGTCCGCCGGTCCCGGGAACGGGGACCAGGCGATGTGCGAGCGGCACAGCCGGGCCGAGATCATGTGGTCCGGCGTCCGCTTCAGGACCCGGAACCACAGGTCGATCAGCTGGTCGTTGTACTTCTCCGCCGCCTTGCGGTTCATCGGCTTCTGCATCGCCCAGTCGGCGTTGTAGCAGTTCGCCGCGCGGCCGCCCCAGTGCGTCAGCGGAGCGACCTTCTTCATCAGCGCCTTGTCGGCCGGCGTGAAGGTCTGCGGCGCCTTGCCGTACACCACCGCGATGTCCGCGTAGTTCATCGCGTACACCTGGTCCTTCGTCGGCGTCTTCACGCCGATCGCCGGGTACACCGCCAGGTTGAGCAGCGCCGAGATCAGCGCCGGGACGACCGTCGCGAACAGCATCCAGCGCCGCATCTTCGGCAGCGTCAGCAGCAGCACCGGCACCGCGATGACGGCGACGAGCAGACCGTTGTTCCGGAACAGGCCCATCGCGAGGAAGCCCAGGAACAGCATGGCGATCTCGTTCCGGAAGGCGCGGTCCCGGAGCTGGGAGTCGCCGCGCAGCCGGCGCGCGGCGAGTCGCCCCGCCGCGCCGAAGGCCACGACCGCGCCGATCGCGAACGGCACGTCCTTCCAGACGAAGACCACGAAGACGCCGATCGCCGGCAGGAGCGCGCACGCCACCGCCGCGGCGAAGCCCCACTTCCCCCTGACGCCGAACATCCGCAGCATCGTCACCGCGTACGCCAGCGCCGCGGCCATGGCCACGGTCTGGGCGAAGGTGAGCAGGGCCAGGTCACCGGTGAGCTGGATGGACAGCCACACGAGGCCGTCGTAGGCCACCGAGTGGTTGGACATCCAGTGACCGGTCGTCACGTGCCACACGTACGAGATCGAGTCGTAACTCATCCCGCCCGGGTAGAACGCCGCCCACCACACCAGGAAGATCACCTGGGTGGCGGCGTACACGGCCAGCGGCAGTCGCCGCCGGACCGGGATCCGTTCGAGTGTCCGGTTCAGAAAGGGGACCGAGGGGAGCCTCAACGTTCCTCCGAAGCGGGCTTGCTGTCCGGGGTCTTGGGGGACTTCTTGGCGGACTTCTCGGGCTTCTGCCCCGCGAGTTCGAGCATCCGGTCGATGACCCGCTCGGCGGCGTGGCCGTCGTCGAGGTCGCAGAACACGTCCTTGAACTCGCGGTACGCGTCGGTGTAGCGGGCGCTGATGCCGTCGATGTCGCGCAGGGCGTCGATCAGCTCGTCCGAGGTCTGCAGCAGCGGACCGGGGGCGCGCTTCTCGAAGTCGAAGTAGAAGCCGCGCAGCTGGTCGCGGTAGTACTCCAGGTCGTACGTGAAGAAGAGCATCGGGCGGCCGGTGTTCGCGAAGTCGAACATCAGCGACGAGTAGTCGGTGACCAGCACGTCGGTGATGAGGAACAGCTCCGCGATGTCCGGGTAGCTGGACACGTCGAAGACGAAGCCGTCGCCGGCGCCGGGCACGGCGTCCACGATGTTCGAGTGCTTGCGGACGAGCAGCACGTGGTCGTCGCCGAGCTTGGCCTTGGCCTGCTCGATGTCGACGCGCATGTCGAAGCGGTAGGCGCCGGCCTTGTAGAACTGGTCGTCGCGCCAGGTCGGCGCGTAGAGCACGACCTTCTTGCCCTCGGGCAGGCCGATCCGCTCGCGCACGGTGCGGGCCAGGTCCTCCGTCTTGTCGGAGAGCAGCCCGTCGTTGCGCGGGTAGCCGGACTCCAGGATCTCGCCGTCGTACTGGAAGGCCCGCTTCATGATCGGGGTCGAGAAGCGGTTCGGGGAGACCATGAAGCTCCAGCTCGGGGTCTCCTGGGCGACCTTCTCCAGGTACTTGCGGTCGGCGAACTGGACGCTGTCGATGTCGTGGCCGATGCGCTTGAGCGGGGTGCCGTGCCAGGTCTGCACGATCACCTGGCCCTCGCGGCGCTCGATCCAGAACGGCAGGTGGGTGTTGGTCACGATGTAGCGGCTGGTGCCGAGCGCCTCGTACCACTCGCGGCTCCAGCGGCGGATGACCCGTACGCCCTCGGGGATCTCGGCGCGCAGGTCCTCGACGACCCACACGTGCTCGAGGTCCGAGCCCTGACGGACCAGCTCCTCGTAGACCGCGCGCGGCGAGTCGGAGTACTGGCGGCCGGAGAAGGAGGCGTAGAGGACGACGTCCTTGAGCGCGGCCCGGCGGCCGGCCTGGTAGACGGTGGTGCGCATCTCGCGCTGGCGGAACCAGCCGAGGTCGCCGCTGTCCAGGTCGGACGCGGCGTCGATGAGCAGCCGGTCGTAGAAGCGGTGGGTCAGCGCGTACTCGCGGCCGCGCAGGGTGAAGGTGGCCGGGAGGGACTCGAGGGCCGCGGGGACGGCCCGGACCGGGACCTCGACGCGGCTGCCGACGGTGCGCACGAACAGGTACCAGCGGCCCTGGCGCAGCGGCACCTTGGTGAAGCCGGCCGGCACCGGGAGGAAGTCGACGCTGAAGCCGCCGTCCTCGACGGTGACCGGGTAGGTGTGCTCCTCGGCGTGCCGGCTGTGCCGCAGTACCAGCTCCAGCGGCTCGGCGGCGGTGTCGGCGGCCAGCGGCAGCGCGCCGGAGAGGCTGATCAGGCCCTCGGCGGAGACGGCCGCCTCCGCGATCATGGGCTGGACCGGCTGGGTGCGCAGCACGAGGCGGCCGGCGCCGTCGTTGGCGACGGTCACGGTGCGGGCGCCCCAGGCGGCGGACTCCGAGCCGTCGAGCGCGTACTGCCGGCCGAGGTCGCCCTGGCGGTCGTGGACGGCGACGGCGTGCGCCTTCTTGCCGAGGACGATCTCGGCCGTCCACTTGTCGGTGACCTCGAGGTCATCCGAGTCGCGGCCCTCGACGTCGAGGCCGGTGAGCGGGACCTTCACGGAGAACTCGGCGGCACCCGGACGGGTGACCCGGTTGACGGCGAACTCCAGCTTCTTGCCGGAGGTGGCGTGGGTGAGCCGGAAGACGGGCTTGGCGTCGGCGTCGGCGGCCTCGTGGCCAAGGACACCGGTCAGCTCCAGGGCGCCGCCGTCGGCGAGCTTGTGGCCGGTCAGCTTGGCGCGGACCTTGTCGACCCGCAGGTACAGGTGGGCGTCGGCGACGAACGGCACGACCCGCACGTCCTTCTCGACCCAGTACGGGGCGGGGCTCTCGGCGTTGCCGCTCTCGCCGGCCTTCAGCCGGGTGCGGCGCACCACGCCGGCCTCGACGGTGGCGACGGTCATCCGCCACACGCCGTCGCGCCAGCCGCCGCGGCCCTTGAGCTTGGCCGGGTTGATGTCCATGGCGAAGCCGGACCAGTCGTAGCTGTGCAGCGCCTGGCCGGAGGTCTGGGTGGCCTTCGGGGCCCGGGTCCGGCTGGGCCGGACCAGGACGGTGCGCCGGCTGCCGGTCTCGCGCATCATCAGGACGCGCAGCGACGGCTTCGGCTTGGGCGCCGGCAGGTTACGGATGTAGGCGTGACCCTCCAGGTGCAGCCGGCCGTCCCGCCAGACGACCTCCTCCACCCGGGCGCGCGCCGAGAACTCGGAGTCGACCCGCAGCACGTCGCGCGGGACCGCTCCCTTGGCCTTGTCGAGCACCGGGTAGTCGGCGAAGTGCCGCATGCCCGACCGGGTGACCGGGATCGCACGGCCGGTCTCGCGCTCGAAGGTGATCAGGTCGAGCAGCTCCTCCAGCCGGCCCTCGCCGATCAGGTGGCACTTGAGCCGCAGCGACACGTCGAGCTCGCCGAAGACCTTGGGGTCGATCCGGCTGAGGAAGTCGCCGGCGCCCTTGAGGAACTCCTGGCGGAACTCGTCGCCGCCCTCGTCGAGCACGCCCATGTACAGCGGCAGCTCGTTGCTGATGAAGATCTGGTCGTACCAGCGCTTGTGCTCCGCGTACTCCTCGCCCGGCTGGGAGGCCAGGAAGCGGCTCACCATGTCGCAGGAGCGCATGCGGTCGCGGACGTTGACCGGCTCGGTACGGCGCTGGGTGATCGACGGGGCGCCGCCGGTGCGCTGCCGCCACAGGTAGACGGGCTCGGCGAGGACGTCCACGCTGGAGGCCAGGAAGTGCGCCGGCAGGGTCACCGGGGCGTCCTCGTAGAGGATGCCGGGGAACTCGAAGGCGTGCTTGTCCCAGAAGCTGCGGCGGAAGACCTTGTTCCAGGCGGTGCGGTCGTAGACCAGCGACTTGTCACGCGTGATGTGGCTGCGGTCGCGGTCCTCGGCCAGACCCTTCTGGTGCAGCGGCGAGGGCGTGATCTCGCCGGCCTTGAGCTGGCACACGTTGCCGCTGACGAAGTCGGAGCCGGTCTCGTCCAGCTTGGCGATCATGCGCTCGTAGGCGTCCGGCACCACGATGTCGTCGCTGTCGACGAAGGTGACGAACTCGGTGCCCTCGGTGAGGTGCGCGGCACCCGTGTTACGGGCCGGCCCGAGGCCCTTGTTCTCCTGGGCCACGACCCGGATCCGCTTGTCCTTCTCCGCCCAGCGCCGCGCGATGGCGAGGCTGCCGTCCTTCGAGCCGTCGTCGACGACGACCGTCTCCCAGTCGGTGAAGGTCTGGTCGACGATCGACTGGAGGCACTCGTCGAGGAAGAGCTCCACGTTGTAGACGGGGACGACTACTGACAGGCGGGGAGGCATGGGTACTGCGCCTTTCTTCAAGGTGTTCGTCGTGGCGGCGACGTACGTCTCGCCGGACACGGTAGCTCTAGCCGTCGGTGCGAGAGGCCGGGCGCTCCGGCGGGAGCGCGACCGGCGGTACATTCTCCTGGTTCAGGAAGACCTTCCGTACCACCCGCTCCGCGGCGTGACCGTCGTCGAACTCACAGAACCGCCTCCGGAACTCCGTCCGCAGCTTCGCGGACTCGGCGTCGGACCAGCGTCCGGAGAGGAAGACGTCCAAAAGGTCGGATTCGGTTGCCACGACATGGCCCGGAGATTCGACGTGGATGTCGAAATAGGTGCCGCGGGTGGCGCGGTAGACGTCCCAGTCGTTGGCGTAGATCACCACGGGCCGGTCGAGCAGCGCATAGTCGAACATCAGCGACGAGTAGTCGGTGAGCAGGCAGTCCGCCGCGAGGAACAGCTCCTCCAGGGACGGGTGCCGGCTGACGTCGACGATGCCGATGCCGGAGCCCTTCTCGGCGCCGGAGCCGGCCCGCTCCTCCAGGTGGAAGTAGTGCGCCCGGGACAGCACGGTGAAGCCCTGCTCGCCGAGCCGGGCCGCCAGCTGCTCCAGGTCGAGCAGCGGCTGCGGCACGCCCTGGTAGTCGCGGTGCGTCGGCGCGTACAGCACGACCTTGGCGTCGGCGGCCAGGCCGAGCTTCTCGCGGGCCGCCGCGCGGTCCGCCTCGCCGGCCCGGACCAGCACGTCGTTGCGCGGGTAGCCGTAGTCGAGCTTGGTGTACTCGGCCGGGTAGGCGCGGTCCCAGACGGCGGTGGTGAAGCTGTTCGCGGAGACGCTGTAGTCCCAGCGGTCCACCCGCTCCATCAGCGCGTGCATGTCGAGGTCGCCCTGCGCGACCGGGAACTCGGCCAGGTCGACGCCCATCCGCTTGAGCGGGGTGCCGTGGTGCGTCTGGACGTGGATCTGGCCGGGCCGCTTGACCACCCGGGTGGGGAAGTTGACGTTGTTGACGAAGTACTTCCCGCGGGCCATCGCGCGCCAGAAGCCGAACGAGCCGGGGTGCACCACGTTCGTGCCGGGCGGCGGGGTGTTGCGCGAGCCGGGCTTGATCACCCAGGTCGTCTTCACCTTCGGCGCCAGTTCGAGCAGCTTCTGGTGGATGGCGGCCGGGTTGCAGGCGTAGTCGGTGTTCCAGTACGCGGCGAAGACGGCCGTGTCGTTCTGCACCGGCAGCATCCGCTGGGCCCGGTAGTAGCCGGCCAGGACCGCGGCGCGCAGCGGCTTCTTCAGCACGCGCGGGGCGGCCTTCACACGGCGGGCGGTGCGGTAGGCGCGGCGGGCGGCGCCGCGCAGCGGCGCGGGCAGCTTGCCGACGGCCCGGCGGGCGCCGGAGGCGGTGGAGCCGGCGGGGCGGACGTGACCGGCGGGCCGGTAGCGGTCCGCGTACTGCTGGAGCTTCGTCTGGAACTCGCCGCGGGCCTCGTCGGGGAGGCGGCCGGGGGAGTTCTGCACCACCCGGAAGTGGGTGATCATGCGGTCGAAGAGGGGGCCGCGCCAGCGGTCGAACTCGGGGTGCGCCTCGAGGAACGAGAAGACCAGCTCGTACTGGTCGAACACGTCGAAGTGCTTGCGGCTGGTGCTGTGCAGGATGCTGCCCTGACGGCGCTGGCGGTAGTGCACGCACACCCGGGGGAGCACGGCGATCGTCTCGGCGGCGATCAGGACCGGGTACGTCCAGGGGGTGTCCTCGTAGTAGCCGCGCGGGTACTCGAAGCCCCAGCGCTCCACGAAGTCACGGCGGTACGCCTTGTTCCAGGCGACCTGGAGCAGTTCGAGCAGGGCCGGGTTGTCGGCCAGGTTCACGGCGCCGGACGGGCTTTCGGCGAGCACCTTCGCCTTGGCGTTCGGAGTGATCCGGCCGTCCCAGTGGGTCCGCGAGTAGTCGAAGACCAGCAGTTCCGGATCGTCCGTGTCCGCCAGGCGCTGCGCTATCGCGGCCAGCGAGCCGGGCAGCAGCGTGTCGTCGCTGTCGAGGAACAGCAGGTAGGTGCCCTTGGCGCGGGCCATGCCGGCGTTGCGGGCGCGGCCCAGGCCCACGTTCTCGGTCAGCTGGAGCGCCTTGACCCTCGGGTCCACGGCCGCGTACTCGTCCATGATCACGCCGCACGCGTCGGGCGAGGCGTCGTTGACCGCGATGAGCTCGAAGTCCGTGAACGACTGGCTCAGCACGGAGTCGAGGCAGTCGCGCAGGTACGCCTCGACGCCGTAGGCCGGGACGATGATGCTGAACCGGGGGGCGTCGGAGGACCGGTCGGCTGCTTGCGTGGGAGTCATGGGCTGGGCTTCCGGAGGGGGCGGATCGTCGTGTACGTGAAGACGACGTCCTTGGCGGTGAAGGGCCGGCCGTCGCTGAACCGCACGCCCTTGCGGAGCTTGTAGGTGGCCGTGAGGCCGTCGGCGCTGACCGTC